>NZ_LJCS01000011.1:0-94114 GCF_001280945.1 Photorhabdus heterorhabditis
CAACCACCTGTTCAGGACTCAAATCTTGCCAAATTAACCGTTTTATCCATTTTTTGACTTCCGGCGTTATTTTTACGGCTTTTTTAGCAAAATGACGACGAGCTAATCCCTTCAAATGAGCCTGTTCCGGGCAATAGGTTTGAACTTCTTGATTTCTCTTCAATTCTCTGCTGATGGTCGACGGGCTTCGCTTAAGTGACTCAGCAATGAAACACTGTGAAAAACCGGCTTTTTTTAAACTGGAAATCTGGTATCTTTCTGTTTCGGTCAGTTGTATATAGGTCATTGTGCATTTTCCTGTGGCGGGAAAGATGCCTACTATAGCAACTGACCGCCCTTCTGAAAAATTGCACTTATTAGTCGAATCCGCCTTTTGTGTTTAATGGATTGGTTCTGGCAAAGGTTGTTTTAAATAATTATTTAATATTTATTTGTAATGTTGAAAATTAATATGTATATTTATCTTGAATCTAAAAAATAAAGTTTTTATTTTGTATATAATAAATGTTGAATTTTATTGAATGTTAGTGGGATAGATGATGTATATAAGAATACATGTAAATATATTGAAATTTATTATTAATGTTTAAAATTAAAGAATTAAAGAATTAAAGAATTAAAGAATTAAAGAATTAAAGAATTAAAGAATTAAAGAATTAAAGAATTAAAGTTTTTCTTCTATAGTTAACCAAGGAAATTTGCTGAAACTTGTTCACAGGATGAGTTTGACAACAATGTTATTGTTGAAAAGTTCTTTTTTAGTTAGGGAACATTACGTATTCAATATAATTAAGGTCGCTTAAGATTTAGCTTATAACGCTGGTTTATGCAGGCATTTTTTATTTTATATGTCAATATTTACAAGCGAAGCAGGAAATAGAACTTGTTTTAAACATGTCATAGATACCATATAATATTCCTATTTTTTATATGATTATTTTACCTATTCAGCTAACAGGATTATTTCATGAGCACTAAAGTTATACCTACCCCAACATTCGGTCATGAGATGGTTATCAATGAGTCAACTACTCTGGTTGATCAAGAACATCTCAACGCATTAATAGATAAGATCGATATTTCTCAACCTGCGGCGGTGATCAGTTATGGTGCCAAGCCGATGGGGGAAATTGCTCGTTTTGCCGATACTTTATTAGATAATGTACGGACGAAAGAAGCCAATGAAGTAGGTCAGAAACTTTCAGCTTTAGTCATGTTTATTCGCGAACATGATGCGTTATCCGTAGAAGAGAAAAGCAGTGGATTTCTAAGAAATTTACCGTTGATCGGTGGAATTTTTAAGAAAGTCGAACGCACCATGATTGATCAGAAGACACTAACACAGCAAGTCGATACCATTGCCACTCATCTGGATAATGCAATGCTTAACTTGCTGCGTGATATTACTGTATTAGATCAACTCTACGATCGTAATCTGGGTTTTTATAAAGAAATATCGCTCTATGTTGAAGCGGGCAAACAGAAATTACAACAGATTAAAACAGTGGAATTGCCTTCACTACAGAGAAAGGCAGCAACGTCTCAAGACATGATGGATGCGCAGAGTGTTAAAGATTTGCTGGAAGATATTAATCGTTTTGAACGCCGTATTCATGATTTGGAGCTGTCAAAAACCATTGCTATACAGACTGCACCACAGATTCGTATTGTACAAAATAACAACCAGCAACTGGCGGAAAAGATCCAGAGTAGTATCCTTTCGACATTACCAATCTGGAAAAGTCAGATGGTACTCAATTTGTCACTGAAAGCGCAGGGTAAAGCGGCTAAATTGCAAAAAGAGGTGGCTGATACGACCAACGATTTATTGCGTAAAAATGCTGAAATTCTGCAACAGAGCAGCATTGCAACGGCGACTGAAGTGGAACGCTCTATCGTTGACATTGAAACCCTGCGTGATGTGCAGAGTCGTTTGGTCAATACGATTGAAGATACAATGCGCATTGCGTCAGAAGCGCGTATTAAGCGGACTGAAATCGAGAAAGAGCTATCTTCAATGGAAGATAATTTACGCCAGCGTTTAACTGCGGCGGCTAATGCACAATATTAATCATCTCAAGATGCTTCCTGACAGTAATGGATAATAGATAAGAGTAAAATATATATATGCCCACACCTCAATCATCGGCTGACCATAATGCGGCACAGCAGCAGGAACAGGAAGAGTTATCCTTGCTCGATAGCATTAAGCGGTCTTTATCGCGAGTACTGTTTCATATCAAAGTTTTTGTCCTCGCGTTTACGTTGGCTTGTGTTGCTCTGTTTGTTCCTTGGTCTTTTTTGACCTTGCCTGCGGATGATCATCATATTTCCAGCATGGTGCTATTATCAGGCTATATCGGATTATTAGCTCTTTATCCGCCACGTCCACATAGGTTGGCAACTTTGGCCGGTTGGTTGGTAGTGGTGTTGAGTCCATTGGCGGGACTGTGGGCTGTTGCGTTGTCGTTTGGTGGGTTAGCGACTTTGCTTATCACTATTATCAGACAACGTAAACTAGAGGTAAGCAGATTCCCGTTATTGCTGATAGCAGCGCTTATTATTGTATTGCTGTTTAGAATGGATACCCATGCTATTCCTGCTTGGTTCGGTGTTGCATTTTTTGCCATCGTGCTGATAGCGGCATTTATTGAATCTTGGCGCCATCTCCGGCGGCAAAAAGCGTTGCGACGCCAACAACAGATTGTTGCTCGTCAACAAGCAGAGGAGCAGCGTCGGCAAGATGAAGCGCTGGCAGAGTTTGCGGAATATTATCAACAATTGGCTCAGATCAAGAGTTATAAGTCTGGCATGACATATGAGATACAGGAGTTGGTTAGCCAGATTGAGGAGAAAACGCAGGCGATCATTGGCTGTATGCGAGCTGATGCTAGGGATGTCACGCCCGGTAAATTATTTCTCAACCGTTATTTGCCAATGCTCGTCAAGTCATTGGAGCGTTGTGTTTCGTTAAAGGAACACAATGCTAATAGCGGACAATTCGAAGAGGTGAGATTACTGACTTATCAAGGGATGCGGGAAATGAGTGTCGCATTTAGTGAAATGCATCAGCGTTTGTTGGATAACGATATTGACGATCTACGGGTAGATCTGAAAGTAATGAATCAGTTGATCCGTTCCCAAGGATTTGGTACTAAGCACGATTAAAAAGGCTGAAAAATTGATGGGAATTGCGGAGCGGTATCATTGGATGTACTGCTTATCACCGTGGGTAGTTAACGATAGTTCGTTTGGGTGGCTTGTTAATTGAGTCCCTATGAGGACCTTAATGCGGCCCTTTTTCAATCGGCCTGGCGGCATAGCGTTGCCTCTTTGTTGGCTGCACTCATTCACCCCGGTCACAGAGTTATCTCTGCTCCTGGGGATTCGCTCCCTTGCCGTCGCGATCCATCTTGAAATCTATTGGGTATATAACCTATAACAGAAGAGTTGACTTATTAGTTGTACATCTCGGATCGGCTGTTGCTGACCTACATGCCCTGCGGCGTATAGCAGAACAAAGCAACTTACTGTTGATAGAGGACTGTGCTCAGGCACATGGTGCCCATTTTGCTGGTCAACATGTTGGTACCTTTGGTAGTGCAGGCACTTTCAGCATGCAACACAGCAAACTGCTGACAAGAGGAAGTGCGTATTACTTCATTACTAACCCTGCCAATGAAGCGCTTGTTATCACAGAGGGTTCTCCACATGCTATTGCTTCTATTATTTCGTGGTATTCGCTTAGTGCATATACCTACCACGCTGCTTGCAATGAGCGATTCGGTTATCTCACTCAAACAAGCGGTTAATATGCCGCAAGGCAAAAATCTCATCGGCTGTTTTCACACACCGGAAGCGGTTTTTGCCGATACCGCCTTTCTGCTGACTTTACCTACCCAGCACTTACGCTCTGGGTTATGCGAAATTATCAAGAATGTGCTGACGCTGGAAGTCTCGCAAGAAGTGGATAGTGTTTCACCTGCCGCAGAAGTTCGGGGAACTCATCAAGGCGCGGGCGTCCTCACCCATAGAGACGCTGGATAGATTTAAGCAAGCCCTCATTAATCAAAATCTGTCTTGCAAACGGGATGCGTTCATATAGTGACCATAGATTTTATCCATTCACAAAATCCTGAAAAAAGGGCCTCTATCTGGCCGTGACTCAAAATGGCGACGTTTATGATGATTCGGCTAGTCAATATGTTTCCACATTAACGGAGTCCAAGATGGAATTATCACTTTCTACTAACTTTTCTACAGCAACCTCATCGACTGAAAAGAAGGGGTGGTACCAAAGCACAACTGCAAAATTGATGTTGTGCTTATTGTTGAGTTTGGCTGTTTGCTCAATGGCTTTTGCTGGTTCTGACGACGGTGCGCTCGGTGACATTTGGGCGTATATGACTGAGAGCTTGACAGGCGCACCCGGCAAAATCCTTGCAGCAGCAATGTTGTTCTCTGCTGGTTACTTTTCAGTTCTTAAGCCAAATCCAGGTCTGGCCGTTGTCTCTTTTTTAATGATGTTGATTTTGGCTAACGGTGAAAAGATCATCAGCGGATTTATGGACGCAGGGGTTCCTCTCTAATTACCTTTTTGAGGGGGCCACCCCCTCTTAAACAGAGGTTATCGTGAACGAACAAACAGCACTGAATCATACATATCGCTTCCCGTACCGGATAAATCTCCCGTTACTGATTTTGTTTTGGGACGCTAAACAGCTGGGAGTCGCTTTTTTAGTTATGGCTTTCGGTAATATTTTTGAGTGCTTTACATTCGCGACCGTAGTGGCAGTGGTTTATTGGTATGCATACAACAAAGCTCTGGAACTCGGAAAAAGAGGGTTAATGCGCCACAGATTATGGTGGACAGGATTTCTACCGGGAACGTTTGTTTACTCAAGCCGCTATTTTACTGACCCGTTCATTCGCGAACTGTATTCGTAAGAGGCAGTACATGAAATTACTCAGCCAGATTAAAAAATTAGTGACTCTGGGAAAATCTGAATCCCCTGTTCAGGAGAATGTAACTGATGATCTGTCTCAGGACAAAGGTCGTTTAAAACCCATCCGAAAGTTACTTAGCCAACAGTCGCAAGAGTCGGGTGCAGGTATTACGTACAGTGAACTAATTTTACGCAATGCTAAAATTGTTAAATCTAATATTCTGCTTGCAGCTGTTGTTGCCGCAGTAGTCGTCAAGGTCATGTTTTTTAGCGATCCGATAACGATTATCACTCCGCCAAACATGACCGAAGAGATAAAGCTAATCGGTAATAAAACGTCCGAATCTTATAAAACTCAGTGGGCCCTGTTTTTCAGCACCATGGTTGGCAATATTAATCCCAAAAATATCAATTTTGTAACTGACTACATTACTGAAGCTTTGTCCCCTGAACTCCAGGCCAAAACCTCCGAGGAGTTACAAAATCAAGCGACGCTGATGGCAACTCGCGGTGTAGACCAATCATTCTCCCCAAACGATATTTACTACGATCCAAAAAATGACGTGGTTTACGTTTGGGGTAATAAGACTACTCGACTGATTAACGTGCCAGACAAAGTAGAATCGTCACGATGGACATATGAATGGGTACTCGGGATGAAGAATGGACGTCCTAGAATCGCGTACGTCAAACAGTACGCTGGTACACCAAACATCAAAAAAGTAACAATAAACGGCAAAGAGCAGCTGGCTAAGTTAGATGATGCGCCAGTGCAAGCAGGTGGGAACTAAGTATGAAAAAAAAATACAGGAGTATTTGTTTTGCGCTGTTAATGGCAGTTCATACAGCTTACGCCGGAGAATATCAGCTCCCGGCTGAGGTGAATAACAACGCAGCTATCGCTGTACCGGACAATTCAGGTAAGGTTCAGCAAGTTGTCACGGATGCTTTGTCAGTTGCTAAAAAACCGACTACCGATTTACCGTCAGTACAGCTCTCCCCAGCAGTCAACTCTATTACCGATGCTTTAGCAAAAAAAACGACATTTCTGGATGCCAAAAAGTCGAAGGTTGATGAATACGGTCGAACTGTAAATAATGGTGCAGAAGGTGCAGCACAACATGCTCAAAGTGCATCAACGAGCAAATCAGAAGCTCTTTACAACGAAGCACGAAACAGATATCAGCAGAGTCAACGTATTAATGTTCCGCCTGGAGGAAATGTTGTGTTACCCATTTCCCGTGGTCTGCAAAACCGTATATTTACTACTTTCAAAAATGCCAGCGTTTCCACATCAGCTTCAGTAGAAGATGCAAGCATTTATGTTGATGGTGGTGCAGTCTATATCACCACAAACAGCGACCGCCCTATTGGCATTATGTTATCGGAAGACAATGTGCCGGAAAGTACCTACAACCTAACGCTTTTGCCTCTGGATGTACCCGGCGCAATGATCTCGGTTTCAACGCAACTCACATCTGCAATGACGGCGAAACGTGAAAAGAGTATCGATGATCAGCAGTATCAACAAATGCTTGAACGTTCTCAGCAGGCAGAAATGCAACATGAGGACGCCAAACAAGACGATCATAAGCAACGCGTTATCGATTTGCTAACGCCGGTTGCTCTCGGTGAAGTCCCAAATGGGTTTAGCCTCCAGACTGATCGTCTAAGCCGTATCCCTGTGTCAGAACAAACACCATGCCGTTTCAGCATGTATGCCAAACTAGGTCAACGCCTAGTAGGTGCGCGTGAGTTGATCGATGTTGTTCTAGTGAAGAATGACAAACCTTATGGTCAGATTGTCCCTGACCAGCAGTGTATTAGCGAAGGTGTTATTGCCAGTGCGATTTTTGATAAGGCATTTTTGCAGCCTGGGGAAGAAACCGAGCTATATATTGTCCGGGATAAACTTTACCAGGAGCGTCAGGCTAGAGTAACAACCCGACCGAGCTTAATTAAAAAATAATAAAGATGGATCGAAAAGTAACTTTGCTAGTTATAGCCCGATACGGATTGGTGGCATTTGCCGTGTTCATTGCGAGTAGATGTTATTACCAGTCTACAAAGATAAGACGCAGCACAATAGAAATTATCCCGAGTAATCCGGTGGTCGAATATCGTGATGTACTTAATTCAGAGCAAAGCGTTATCAGGTTATCTGATACCACTCTTAAGAATAAATTTGTTGGTTCAGACGAAGTTGAACCGACAACCAAAGTGCAGAAAAAATACGATAAAGCTGATGGTGGAAGAGAGAGTTATCACTCGGTACTAAAAAGCCATAATGTGCCGGAACCTGTAACTTTCAGCTCCAATGATAATTGGGCAAAAGCTGGGGAACCTTACATTGTGCCTCAAATATCTGATCAAGATCGTCAACTCAAGATAAAACGTTATCTTGCACCTAAGTAATGGAGTTGAGTTATGGATATTAAAAAAACGTGGGCCACGAATAAGTCATTTCGTTACTCAGTTCTGATTATGTTAATTCTGACGCTGATATTTGCTATAAGTCAGGCTTTATTCACCAAGCCTGTCAAAAAGCAGACTAAAACAGATAAAAAGGATATGCAGACCAATTTCCTGCTTGATGATTCGCAAATGAATAAGCTCAGTGGTCAGGAAGCAAAGGCGGTATATGCCGACATTGTAAAACAGAACCGTCTGGACCAGCAGGAAGCTAAACAGGATCGTGAGAAGGCAGAAAAGCTTCAGGCTGAAACAAAGGCTGAGATGGCAAGTTTGCGCCAGCAGCTCCAGGCAGTCACTCAGCAACTTGCTGATGTGCAGTTGGGTAAGGCCAACAATGGCAACCGAAGCCTTGATTCACGTAATCCCAGAAATAGTCAGCCTGACACAACTGCTCCGGGTAATGCCCCCTATCAGCTCAATAGAAATGCCCCGGTAAACGGTGAATTCGCAGCAAACGGTGTTATTCAGCCTCAACGAATGAATCCAATGCGTACTATCACTCAGTCATCAATCAAAACTAGTGGCAACAACGGCATCATCGAGGTAACGTCGGTATCTGAACAAATGATTAAAGAAGGTAAAGAGGTTTTCGCCCCGAGCGCAACCCCTGCTTCTAACAGAACTGTAAAAGGTGATGGCACTACACCGATTGATAGCAAAGCTCGGCATGCAGCGCGTAAAGATGAGATGTTCTTGCCTGCAACGTCAATTATCACCGGTGTGCTGGTTACCGGCCTTGAAGCCCCAACGAGCATTTCTTCCAAGTCTGAACCTATGCCTGTGACTATGCGCATTAAAAAAGATGTTATTCTGCCTAACAATTTTACGATGGATCTTCGCGACTGCAACTTACTCGGTTCTGCGGTTGGTGACCTTGCCTCGCAACGAGCTTATATCCGGGCGACTTCTATTTCATGCGTTAACTCAAAAGGTAAAGCGTTTGATGTGAAGCTTGAAGCATACGCTGTGAGCGAATTTGATGGTAAAAACGGTATCAAAGGCACTTTGATAAGCCGTAACGGTAATGCAATTGCTGGTTCCGCAGTAGCTGGTGGACTTTCCGCCCTTGCCGGTAGTCTCAGCCCTAGCCGGGTCTCGTCTCTCAATATCGACCCTAATTCACAAGCTAAGTATCAAACTCCTAATTTTGATGCTTTAGGCGCTCTGGCTGGCTCTGGAGCAGCAAGCGGTGGCTTGAATCGTCTTGTCGATTACTACACGAGCATCGCAGAACAACAATGGCCGGTAGTTGAGATTAGCCCAGGTCGTCCGATCACGTTCGTTGTTCAATCCGGCGCAACGATTCCGACAAACCTTGTATCCAGGTAAGAGTGGAAACTATGAATAACGAACCTAAATCAGACGAACGGGCAACATCAGAAAATGAGCATGTAGCACCACGTTCGCTAAAGAGAAAGGTAACACTTGAATTTGAACTTGAAAAGTTACTTTGGGTGGTTGTAATAAGCGGCCTAGTTATGGCCGCAGTATTTTTCGGATATCGTTTTTTCAGTCAGGTAAATTTCAGTAGTTTTGGTCGTTCGGGGCCAGAAATTGCTGTATTTGACTTTTTAGCAGTCCAGGAAAAATACAAGGTTGATCCAACGGTTCCCGCAAACAGTAATTTTGATACATACCTCAGAAAACTGATGGCACTTTATCGGGTTCGGGGATATCTCGTAATCGATATAAAATTAACATATACAATTCCACCAAACACGAAAATGGTTCCATATCTGTCACCGGCTGACCTTGCAGAAGAGTTAAAATCGGAAGGAATTCCTGAAACGATCTACGAGGTTCAGAGCAGGTGAAGAAGCTACTTCCGTTGCTATTCGCAACGCTTTCAATGTCGCTATGTTCGACCGTTAAGGCAGATGCAAAGGTATTTAATGATACGGATGCAAATGTGTTAATGAGTACAGCAAAAGATGGTGGAGTGGTAACGCCCAAACTCGATGCATTGCTATCTCAAATGCGGAGATATAAACCGAAAGATGCGATTTTTATTCCTTCAGGTGGATTATTCGTTTTTGAAGATGAGAAAAAGCAACTTATGGCAGTGACAACTACAGGGCGTTACACAATTAATGGTGGAAGCCTGGTAGATGTCATGAAGCGCACCCAACTGTACTCAGTAAATGAATTAAGGGAAAGTTACTTTATTAAACTCAAAGAAGCCCCTTTTCCTCTTTCTACTGTATCTTCAATATCGCTGGGTAACCCAAAACTCAATCGTCAAGCTGCGATTTTTATTTCGCTGGATTGTGATGGTTGCCAAGATCTCATTAAAAAATTCTATGACAACCGGGAGAAATATCATGTTGATGTTGTTTTAATCCCGACGCCTGGAGCAGCAAAAAATAAATTACGTCAACTATGGTGTAGTAAAGAGAAATTTAAAATTACTGATTTTGATGTATTGCAGTGGTTAACCGGTAATAAAGACGACGTTGAAAAACGATTGCTATCTCTGGAGCAATCACAAGAATGCTCAGTCGAGCCGTTAGTGGCATCCCTGATGTTAGCCAGCGTGTATAACCTTCAGGGTATACCGTCTGTCGTTCGCGAAGATGGTCTTGCAGGTAATGGTATTCCCCAGGATTTTGACGCTTGGTTAAAACAAAGCGTTGAGCCCCTTCTGAAAAACCCGTTTGCATCCGATAAAGGTTAAATCATGAATTTAAAAAAACTTGCGTTAAGCGTAATTGTTGTTGGTTCGGCTTCTTATTTGACTGGATGCACAATCGGTAGCTCTGAATCGGAATGCCCCGGCATGGAAAAAGGTGTGATTTGTAAAGGACCACGGGAAGTCATGGAGCTTACGAATAACAGTGACGATCTTAGCAATTTGTTTAATAGAGAGAAAAATGAGGGAAAGGGGCAATCGACTGTCAATGACAGTCGGTACCCTGCGGAGATAACGCCGCCAGGTGGTGTTGTTTATCCTAAATCGAAGGTACTGCACAATCAACCAGTACAATCCACGGCGGTTCAGAGCGCCCCGGCACCACGTTATTATGAGCCTAATGCAGATATCCCTCGTGCTAAAGACCTCTATTCGATACATAACGGCCAACCGGTGAACCCTACCCTGTCGGCGAATAACATTCAGCAATATCGCTCTCAGGGCTATAAACAATCCGTAGTCGCACCAGAGCCTCTGGCCGTGCTTCAGCAGGGTAAAGTAATGCGTATTACGTTTGCTCCGTATACAGACGATAACAATGCACTGAATTTGCCTGGATACGTGTATGTCAACGTGAAACCTCAGACATGGATCGCCGGAAAAAATGCAACTGACAATCCGGCTCGTATTGTTCCTCTCGAAGTTCAGGATGCTGCTCGTGACAATATGCAGCAACAGCAGCGTGCTACTCAGGCTGTTAGCTCGAATGGCGTGATCCGTCAGCTGTAAGGAGATAATGTGACATCTTTTCAGAAGCTTAATGAGGAACTCAAACGTCATAAGTTGGGTTCTTATATACCTATTTTCGACCAGCTAGAAGGTACACCTTACTTTTTGATAGACGGCAATAAACTCGGCTTTATGTACATTTGCAACCCTTCTCCTGGAGTTTATGAAAATCAAAAAGATATACTCTCTGAACTGTATAAAATGGATTTTCCTGTGAATTCAGTCTGTCAGGTTACCTTTTCTGGGTTGCCTGATTTGATCATGCCATTGAGCTCATGGGCATCAAGCCGTGGTGGGCGTATGACTGGCAAAGACAAAGAAAAAGCGGATCTTCTGAATGCTTACCAGCTTGATTATTTTATCCGTAGTCAGTATGAACCCTTGAAACCTCATTATGATCAGCTGACACTCCGTGATTTTCAGGTTTGGTTTTCATTCACAATCCCATTACAGAATGCACTACCCACTGAGCTTGAACACCGTCGTATCGACATGTTGTATTCTGAGATAGTCAGTAAACTGAAAACCATGGGGATGTTCCCTCATCCTGCAAGTGCTGAAAATTGGCTTTATTGCATGGATAAACTTCTCAACCCAGGTAAAAACACCAGATGGGCTGAAGGCAACATAGAGTTCAATACACTTCGTCATCTAAATGAACAAGTGGATGTTCCAGGTAGGAAATACACTATCGAACATGATTATTTCTCTTCGACGACGAACAATAGCGATAAGTCTGAAAACCGGTACTTCAAGCAACTATCAGTTCGTAAATTTCCGGAGTATGTCAACTTCGGCTGCATGTATGAATTAGTTGTTAACTGGATGCATGGACGAAAAACTGTTTACAACCCATTCATGATAAATTTCACTGTGGTGTTTGCTGATCATAATAAACTCAAAAGTGAAAACGTCAGATACAAAGCAATTACCAATAAACAAGCCAGCATACCGATTGTTCTAACTTTCTGTCCTCGCCTACGTGATATGGACAACGATTATATGTCCATAACTAAAGAGCTGGAGGACGGCGCAAAACTGCTACTGGGGTACCTGACTTTTACTGTAATGGGTGAAAGTTATGAAGAGGTGTGTACCGGCGCTGAACAGATGAAGTCATTTTATCTGGAAAGCCGCGTAAATCTTACTGATGATTCCTACATCATTTTCCCTTCATTAATGTCAATGTTACCAATGTGTAATGATGCGAAAACGGTACTCGAACTTGACCGGTTTGAAGTCATGACGAACAGTGGAGCTGCCCACCTCACCCCAATCTTTGGACCATGGAAAGGCAACACGCCTAATCCTGTTATTAACCTTGTCTCACGAGAGGGCCAGCTCATCGGCCTCGACATTTTCAAAACCTCAGCCAGTTATAATGTTGTTGTTGGAGCTACATCCGGTGCGGGGAAATCATTTTTTTCAGGGTATCTTATCAACAATTATCTCGGTGCTGGACCACGGCTTAATGAGTTAATCCACTACAGAGACGCGATCGAGCATTTTAAAAGCAATGCTTATAGCGAATTCGATCCGGATGGAGCCCAGGTCTTTGTTGTGGATGTTGGCCGCTCGTACCAAGGTATTGCTGAACAGTATTCCAACAGCCAGTTTATCGATTTTGGTAAAACACCTACATTCACTCTTAATCCATTTGCCTTTTTGACTGATATCACAGAGGATGCAAGTGAAATTGCAGAAGCATTTACATCCAATGGTTACCACGACACGCAAGAGGAAGCCAGTGGAGACACGGCTAAGGATCGTGTTGCACAAACCATTATGGTGCTCAATCAATTGAAAATGATGGCATCCGAGTCTGGACAGATTGATGACTATCAACAATCCATAATGCTTAGCCTGATCTCTGAAGAATACAATGAAGCCAAAAAGGAAGGTCGAACTGGCTCTGTAACAAATTTTGCTAAACGATGCAGTAACTTTCATGACCAACGCATTAAAGATATAGGCGCTCAATTAGGTGCGTGGTCAGATGGCGGCATTTATGGTCAGCGCTTTACAGATAAGCTGCCCCCGATAAATTTTGACAGTCGTTTCATCGTGTTGGAGTTAGAAGAGCTTAAAGGTACCCCTCACCTGCAAACTGTTGTTCTGATGTCTATCATCCAGGCAGCTCAACACGCTATGTTCGTCAAACGTGATGGTCGTCGACGTCTCTTCCTGTTAGATGAAGCATGGGAATACATCAGGCCGGACAACGCTAACAGCAATGGTAATCATGCCAATAATCATTTTTTCTCTTCTTTCCTTGAAGCCGCCTGGAGACGCTTCAGGAAAACAAACTGCGCAGGTATTTGTATAACCCAGAGTTTTGAGGATTACTACACATCCGCCGTGGGACGTGCTCTTACTAACAACAGCCCGTGGAAAATTATTCTGAAGCAGGAAAAAGAGGCAATAGAGGCGATGAAAAAGAACAAATATTTTTCTACGTCTAATGCTGAATACGAACGTATGAAGAATATCCGGACCGAAAAAGGTGTATTCTCAGAGCTACTGGTTCGTTTTGAGAACGTTCAGGAAATTTGTCGGTTGTATGTTGATAGGAAGATGGAGTTATGTTTTACAACTGACTCTCGAGACCGTAACCGCTTATGGGACATACAGGCAAAGTTTAATTGTACCTATGGAGAAGCCATAGATCGGCTTTATGAGGAAGAGATGCGCGAAAAATTCGGAATCAGAGTAGCCTGATTGTTACACGAGTGCGGCCTGCCGCGCTCGTTTTCTCCACGGTCTTTCCCGGCAGGTTAATCTTAAAAATTATCATTGGTAGCGGCAACGCGAACTGGTTCAGACATGTAGGGTTTAAGTTGAATCGTAACAGTGGCACTATTCTCGTTGTTATCCACTTTTAGTGGAGTTTTCCCAGGCAATGACATAGTCACAACTGCCGGGCCTGAGATTGCAAATCCATTTTCCGCAGACGGTGGAACTGTCACAATCCGGACAGCAACATTTTCATACCGGTAATACGAAATGCCAAATGTTGAACCAGCTTCTGTATTAGCAACATCCACTACTACTGGTGATAAACCAATGACCTCATTGGTTAAAACATTTTTTACTGAGGCGCCCGGCGGGTCTGTCACAATCTTGTAGGGAAATGCGCAAACAGGTTGAGACAACATCAACGAAGTTAAGAACATAAGTTTTTTCATCAAACACCTCGCCGATCAAAATTAAGCAAGTAATTGATTGATTTATATTTCTTTTTTTCTTCTGGTTGACCAGGGAATATATAATCTAAACTGAAATATAAGGGGAGGGTGACTGATGTTTTTGGCTTGTTAGTTATTGAGCGGAATGGGTTTGAAATTAGTATCATCTGGTCTTCATTTGTGTAGCACAGACCAATTAGGCCGATTGTTGGCGCTTTGAAGGTCATGATAGTACCTGGCGGTATAAGTTGAGTTTTACGTGTCGAATAGCTGCATCTGCTGCCAGCAAATGTGACATTGCTAAGCTCTATGAAACTTTTTGTGCCATTTCCAGCCAAAAGAAACATGTCAGTCCCGGCACTTTCCACAAAAAAAGCAACTTTGCCATTCGTATTGGCAGTAGTTTGAGCTTCTAGGGATAAGTCATAATCAATCGACGGAACAGTATCGTTTATACGGTCAATAGAGGTACATCCGGTTAGTAGCAGAGAGATTGATACCAGAAATTTATTAGTCATCATTCATCCTTAGTGTCATCCTGTGAGGGACGTTAATTTCCATTTTTTCGCCTGGATAAAAGACCATTTCCCGAGTCCAGTATCCCGATCCTCCAACCATAGTATTTCTTCCGGTTACATAGACTTCTGAAGAAAACTCCATATGAGTTACTTTTCCTGCACTGATCACATGATACGTGTAGCTCGGGGATAATCTGGCTGTTTGAATGTCTGTTTTTAGCGTTTTGATGTTTTTGGTTATAACCGGAGGCTTTTTCTCATTTAGCCCCAGTTGTTCAGTTGAACGTAATGCCTTATCAGTTTCGGGGATTGAAAATGAGAAGGAGTCTAATGATTTTGGCCCAAATATTGCCAGAGCGTCTGGCTCATTTTTCGTGAGCGCTACAACAGCCTGTAAAGGCGTCTCTGCGAGATTGTTACTAAACGAGATGGTAAGACTGGAGAGAGGTTCCAGCCAAAGTAAACTTTTACCTGCTTCGTCGGAGCTGATTTCGACTGGATTATCCAGAAGGGTTTTATTTTTTGCTATTACTTTAAAGTCGATTTTAGGGATAACGATAGTTAGGACAGCATGGCGTGATATGTTGATAAGATTTACGTAGTTAATCTTATCCAGATGTGTCCTGATGACGGGGCGTCTTGCCTGATTAACCAGCCATTTTCCATCTCCCCAGGAAAAACTAAGATCAATAATATTCGGAACGGTATCCGAAGTTGGTTCTCTTTGCTCTGTGGCGACCAGCATCTTTTGAGGTTCTGAAGTCGCCAGAATAGGGTAGGAGACAAACGTAAGTAGGGTTGCCAATAATGCTTGTTTAAGACGGCTGTTAGCGGTACGCATTATTTCTGACTCTGATGTAATTCGGTTATTGCATTTATTAACTGACTGAACAGGGAGTAGTGACCATGCGAATCGCTCAGGCAAAAAATTCTCCCGGTAAAGTTAATTAAGTCCAGTTCCTGGGAATGGCTTAAAGACATGCAGTACGACCTCATAAGGAATCTATCTGATGATCTTACCTGCATAGTGGGTTCGTCATGACCACTTGAGTGGGGGATTTTGGCTTGTATGTGTGCTGCTTTTGGAATAGAGGGGTTGATCATCTGTAGTGCCAGAGCAATGTAAACAATCTCTATATGTACATATAATATATACCCGTCATCTTTCAAGTTGCCTCTTTGTTGGCTGCACTCGTTCACCCCGGTCACATAGTTATCTATGCTCCCGGGGATTCACTCCCTTGCCGTCGCGATGCATCTTGAAATCCATAGGGTATAACCATTTTACTCATTACTTGAACTAAGAGATTTCTGGGTGTTTGTATGAGTTTGTAATATAAACACCTGTTTAAATCATACAAATACACACTGCATTTCTAGGTATTTGAGAACCTTGCTTGTTTGTTATGGCCTGTGACTTATGTACGGCAGTAACAGCGGCTACAGAGCAACTGAGATGATGGAGCAAGGGTTGAACTCATAAAATTTCACATGTGGACATCAACTTCTGAAAAAAGTTACTTTTAATGAAATTTACCCCAAACAGCCTACGGTATGCTTTTGCAATAGTTGAATTAGTAGATAGTGATGCAGAAATGGAGAATCGAATGATTGGTGAGGCAAGCATTTTCAATACAAAAACGTCTTCTGGCAGGTACATCCGTAACTTGAGGGAGTTTGGCACGAACAATCACGACCGATGCTCTACGGCCAATATGGCGTTCTACATTGATCCATTGATCATTAAGGTTACGCCAGGCTTCAATACCCGTGAAATGGGTATGGGAGATGACTATTATCTTTTGCCTGAAGTTGCTGCCCATATTGAACACATTAAGGATGCGTACATTCGTGGGGAAGAAATCGATCCAGTCAAAGTTCAACTTATTGATGGTGAGCCGTTTATTCGTCAGGGGCATTGCCGTTTACGCGCTGCAAAACAGGCTATCGCTGAAGGCCATTCTGTTGAAAATTTCATTTGCTTGGAATTCACGGGTGATGAGCTACATGCCGAACTGCAAACCCTGAGTGGTAACAAAGGTCTGCCATTATCGCCTGTTGCAATCGGTGAGTCCTACAAGCGCCTCACTACAGGGCTTGGCGGTTGGTCCACGGAACGTGTTGCCCAACATCAGGGTGTTTCTGCTGTAACTGTTACGAACTATATTCGACTGACGACGTTACCGCTGGAGTTAAAAAAATATATTCATGCTGATAACGTCTCCTACACAACGGTGCTAGAAATGGTTGATCAACTCGGCACAACAGAGGCTATCGCTTTTATTAAAAATGAGTTGGCAAGTATTATGGCATCCCATAAGCGCGCAAAAGCCAGTAGTACGCCGCCGGTTCTTCGCGTGAAACCTTCGTCGTTTAAAGAACCTCGCGTTCCACCCAAACTGGCAACGCGAGCTGTCGAAGGTTTAAAGCACTTTTGCACTAACCTGTGTGAACAACTTATAGAAATTCCTGAAGATCAGGACGAAGTCACTGTTAAGCTCGACCGAGCAACCATTGAAATGCTTTTAACATTAAAAGAAGACATTTCTAAAACAGAGCAGAAGCAGCTGCGTCGGGCCAATAAACGTGCTGGGAATAATGACAAAAATTCACCGAATAACAGTGATGAAAATAGCAGAGCAGGTGCTACGTCATCTGATCAGAAAATGCTTGAAACGGGTAGTCCAGAGTATTCGGGGGTAAACGCGGTTCTGAATAAGGTGGGTTAATTGCGGAATGTGAAATTGTGTTGATTCACTAATAGAAATTTCTATGTGGTATCACACCCTTTTGTCGGGCTTCTGCCCGACTCAGGCCGCTGATAAACCTCGTTGAAAATAACGAGGTTGGTTTCTTGCATCCTGACTCTATTACAGATAACTGTCAGGCAAAGTAACTTTCCCAGTTTTAGCTGAATTGTAAGAAATTCAGTACCCCTAATTAGACCGTTTGACCGATATTCATCCGGTACAATGTGGCTAATATCAGATAAGGGGCTGACTATGCGTTTAAAATACATTGCTGGAATGGTGGGGATTGTAATCGAGTTAACCAGTCTTCCCGCCAGTGCTTTGGTTTATAACTTCTCGTTTCAGGATACGAACAACACGGTGGTTAGTGTACGCCCGGTTACTCAAACCCTTTTGAATCCATCAGGTAACATTACACTTAACCTGATCTCCGGACTTGACCGCTACGAAAAAATAACCGTGACTCGCGACAGCGACCAGGCGCAAATGTACTCCGGGTACACTACGCTTGTCGGGGTGGCAGATCGGGTAATAGCGCAGAACGGTACTGAGTATTATGGTAAGGATATGACGCTCCCGGCCCTTGGTGAAGGTTCATATACGCTGGTCAATGAAACCCTCGATCTCAAGCAGGCTGTCGTCAGCAGTAATACCTATCAATTTACTGTTGATAAGACTAAGCCTGTATATACCAGAATTTATCCGGACCCGAACACCGGTTACAGTATGGTGCTTAGTGGTCCGTTATGGGAGCTGGGGCGTGCCGGCTCCGGTCAGCATAATATTTTTGCGGATGGTATTGAGGATACCAGCGGGATCGACTCAATCAAGCTAATCATTAAACGAGCTGATGGGACTGTAGTTTCTGATAATGCTCTCAGCTACGACGTTGCTAATAAACGAGCCTTCTTCACTTGGGCAATAGATGCGCGCACCGGGGCCGGGATGCCCAGCAGTGATCTTAATGAAGAGTTCACTTTCAATTTTATCGTTAAGGATAAGGCCGGGAATATCCTCACCATTCCACCGCAAAGGTTTAAATATGATGACCAGATTGGTGAGTATACTCGCTTCGCAGTCTATGATTCTCGCGTCAATACCAGTGTTGTTCCGGGGATAGCATCTGGATATGTTGCCTATAAGCCCGGGCTTGTCGTTCTAGAAAACCCCTATCGCCTCGTCGTCCGGGTACCTAAATCCAACTGGCGACCCTACAGAACGGGAGGCATCACACTGATCAATGCGTATGGCGGCGTGAATGTCATTTCAGAGGATGCCAGCTATGTTTATGCTGAGTTAAAACTTCCTCAGGGCTTACTGGATGGCAACTACGTTAGGGTGGAGAACACCTATGAGTGGGGGGGCGGATACCTGACAGGCGTGGAGAGTGATCTCATTTGGGATGCGGCTTCGCTAAAATCTCCGGCCTGGGGATCACCAGCTATTGAACGGCAAAAATCTGATGGTACATGGTTTAACAGTGTCAGTTGGTCCAATTTAAAGGCTAAAGATATGCCTGTAAAGCTGACAAACATCCGATTTAACGTACAGGCTCGTCCTTATGCTCAGAACATTACCGGTCCTGTTGGCTGCAATATTCCCGCAGGCTCAACGTCTTGCACTATATCACTCGCGAGAGATATCACTGTAGGTACTACCGGTTATCTGCATGATGGTTATCAAATTCGATCAAGCAGTGAGGCCACGTTCATGACCCCTGTATGGGAAAACGTCGCGTGGCATACTCTGGGTCCAACAGTAACAGGATACAAATATAATGATGCAACCAATATTCTCGAGGTTTACGTAAACCAACCCGGAGATGGTTTCTATTTTGATACTGTACGTATAGTGCGCGTCTGGTTAACAGATAAATCCAAGGCTAATGCTGAAATTTCAGTGACAGGAAAACAAACCGGAAGAAACCAGGCTTCGGGGAACTATACCTATGTGTTCAATATGAAAGAGATCCCTGAAGGTGTTTATGATATTCAAATCAATGCTAAAGACTCTTTTGATAATACTGCAAGCCTTGCATATGAGAATATTACTGTCGATAACACTCCCCCCATGGTAAATATCAGTTATGAAGATAAGTCTATTAATAAGGATATGACGGTTTATGGACTTGAAAATATCCGCATTAAGCTTTCTGATGCGCTGACAAAACCCTCAATGACAAGGATGACTTTGCGAGGTGGGCCAGTGTCTGATTCGGTTGAATTATCCTGGGTTAAAGTTGGAGATAATATGTATACACCTAATTATCCAAGAGTTTTTCCTTCAATTTCAGATGGGGAAACCTATACGTTGACAGTCACTGCCACCGACGAAATGAATAACAGCAAGGATGAAAGTGTCGAGTTTAACTATTTGCCCAATAATCTGGTTCGCATGGAAAATCTGAAAACTCTGGCAGTAAGTAGTTCGCTTAGAACGACTGACAATACCCTCCTTGCTGTACTTTATGCAAGTCAGTTGCGTAAAAAAGACGGTTCCATTGCAACAGGACTACAGGATGGTGTGCTCACTGTTCGTAAGGATGCGGCCTTCGGCGTGACGATTAATGGTGTCTCTGCTTTACCAGGTGAAAGTAAAAATATTACTTTAGACCTTGGCTTGGGGGACAGCCGTAATTTCCCTATTTACCCGGCAAAGTCCGGAAAAACAGGTATTTCAGAATTCATGATCGATATTCCAGAGCTTAAGTAAGATTGCCAGACTTTTCCTGCGGTACGAAGGAACGGAATGGGTCAGTTCAGTCTTCAACGTACTTCTGTAGGAAGAGGATTCTTCAGCCGGTTATACAGCTGCGGTGGAGTTTATGCTTAATCAGCAACTATCCGTGGACTCAGATGATTCATATCAGTGTAGATAGTGTGTAATGTTATATACCCAATGGATTTCAAGATGGATCGCGACGGCAAGGGAGCGAATCCCCGGGAGCATAGAGAACTCTGTGACCGGGGTGAGTGAGTGCAGCCAACCAAGAGGCAATTTGAAAGATAACGGGTATACAACGTTTTTAGAGTAATCACAGTAGATCATCCGGCTACAGTGTCATAATAGTAAGCGGCTCGTGTCGGTATTGTCTGTTATGTAATTAGTGAGGCTGAAGTTCCACGCCATTCAGTCTGCCGTGTCAGCCAGACTGAAGAGCACGTTTTCCGCGATATTATGTCTATTTCTACCCAGCCGTTGCGGTGGTACTCGTTGAACGCATCTCGTTGATTCAGTTGCCGTTAGGGACTTGGCTTCTGAGGATAAGAGATTTTCATTGGTTTAGTGCGCAATTTCCTCACGGTTTAGTTATAATCGGTTAAAAATGAAAGCATAGAGAAACAGGAGGTTATTATGGAATATTTGTTCATTATCGCCGTGATTGTTTATGTATGGAAGTTCCGTCGTCCTGCTTCTAAACGTAAAGTAGAAAAAAAAGGTGTCCGTCAGAATCAGAAAGAGAGGGCAGTGTACCAGAATCATATGGCAAATCTGCATGATTCAGGGCCATACAGTATGGACGTTTTCGAGCGTGTTCGTTGGGGGGGCGATGCCGCTGGTCCAGGAAAAACCCAAGCAGATATAGCGTTAGAGCAATTCCGAAACGAAAATCAGCATGACGATGATTTCAGTAGTAATTTTTCATCCGGGACTAATGATTTCAACAGGCCGTGGTGATGTGTCTGTTATAAAAAATGCAGATTCATTGATGATAGCCCTATTGTCTGCAAAACACAGTCAGCGGGCATCTCATCACTACCTGTTAATTCTATACAACTCAATCAATATGATAGCTAGCCAGTATAACCATCAGTTTGTCATGATCTTCAGGTGTATTTGGAAATGTCATTATGGTTTCCTGAACTCCAAATGCAGCATCAAGTGAAACTTTCGCAACGTCATATCGCTTTATCACAGCAAGCGCAACCACGTAGCTCAAGGGTATCCTTTTGCCATGTCGTTTACTCAGTGCTCCAGATCTGTTATTAACTCAGCTTATTATCTATGACAGTCTGCT
The DNA here is from genome assembly GCF_001280945.1 of Photorhabdus heterorhabditis. Lineage (NCBI taxonomy): Bacteria > Pseudomonadati > Pseudomonadota > Gammaproteobacteria > Enterobacterales > Morganellaceae > Photorhabdus > Photorhabdus heterorhabditis. Next base: position 21,311 of record NZ_LJCS01000011.1, read on the forward strand.
GTAAACCCCACGTAGTTCTTCTCTTAAATGACATAAATCCCATGGCTATAGTAGAACCATGGTTACCTCAGTTTTGGGGTCGTGGTGACCGGTAATGCGCTCTGATAGTGCTCTGCAAGACTGGTAAATTGTTCCATTCCTTTAGCCAGGCTAACAAACAGTCCTAATGCTGAACGCAGATTCTTACGGGGCTCGTTGTATTCTTTAAATTTATCGGTACCGTAGAGCTTTTGAAGCCGCTCTCGCAGCTCAGTTGTTGTCACCTCTCCATCAATCAGCCCGTAATCTATAGCAGCTGGTGTCAACCAGATCCGTCCGGAATAGAGACCAAGACGTTGGGCGTCTGAATGGTTCAGGATTTTGCCCTTTCGGCCAAGTTCTACGTCACTGATAAACGTTTCATGCATTTTGTCGAGCAGTTGCGATTTCATAAACTCCTTGGTTTCCGGGGTCATTGGGTACCAGGGATCGAGAGAGTCTTTGAACTCTCCTGCGATAAGAGGTTCATTCTTTACACCAACCGTCTTCATTACTTCCGAGACATCCCAGTGATCCATCCTAACGCCAATACTGCCGATAAGCGCGTTACCATCTGCATAGATAGCGTCTGCCCCAGCTGCTGCGTAATAGCAGGCCGAAGCACATAGGGACTTCACGCTCACGACAACCGGTTTATATTTCTCCCGATCTTCTTTGGCAAAAGTACCTTTACCATCTTTCAGAATTGCCAGAACGTTGTCTCGGACTTGCTGGTATTCAGACTCTTCAGTGAGGATCGTGCTGTTGGACTGATACTGCTTATCCAGCGAGTTTGAGCTGGTGGATTTCCCACTTTCAGTAATCTGTATAGCATCCTGTGGTGTATGGATGGAATGTAACTGGCGATAGATGGAGATAGCATCAGAAGGGTTACCTCCACCCGACTCCGCTTCAATCAGTACTGCCCGAACATTGGGATTGTCGTATGCTTTTCGTATTGCGCTAGCGATGATTGTACCGTCCCCTGTTTCGCTTCCAGTGCCCATCGTACCAGTGATTTTAATAATAGCGATATGTGGGCTTTTACCTTCATCATCCTGATATTTATTGTAGATGTTATAGAGTGAGAATCCGACAGCGACGATGGCCAGAGTGGTCATCACTGCTTTGGACGTCGCGGTGATACGTAACATTTTATAAAAACGATTTGCCTGAGTATTGAATGATAGTGTGAGCTTGTCGATTGAGTGATTTTCTGGTTTTTCTGACATCTAATGTACCCTACATAAGTTTTTGGTAATTGGCACAGAGCCTGTTAAGGGAAATTCCCAGTACCAGCAAAGCCAGTGGAGGGAATAGTTGCGCGATATTGTTGAACAATGACAAATTGGGTAGCAGCAGATAGGTGATTGACAGGAACGTAATGAGCCAAAATGCACGAAACCATATTCTGTAAAACTGCACAGTTACTTTCCCGAAAACATATCGCTTCAATTTCCATTGATACATGCCGTCAAGAAGCAGTGCGGCCAGGAAGGGTAAGAACACCCAGAACCACCCCAGCATGAGGAACCAGCGATAGATAGATTGGAAAACCAGCAGGGGGGTATTTCTGGCAGCGTTGTAGTTAAATGACATAGCCTTTTCAGCTATGTTATTAATGCCACGGCTGGGCTTCGCATCTTTTGTAGGGATTAAGACCGAATTCAGCCGTTCAATCATGCCGTATTTGGTGACGAGAACCTTGAATGTATTTTCGGTGTTTTCAATAACAGTTTGCCACCTGTCAGATGGAATGATTGCTTTGCTAGCTGCTATTTCTTGCTGGATTTGCTGGTGCAGCTCTTGGGAGTCCTGTAAAAAAAGGCTGTACAGAAGGTAACCAATGAGTCCAATAAAAACGAGCGCACGTAACACCATGTAACATTGGCTGTTTTTGTCCATAGTTCATTGTCTCCATTCGTTCACCAGCTCCAAACGTTCTTCTGGAGTCCGGTAATGATTTTTCCACATTGTCAGTACGCCCAGGTTCCACTGATAGTTTTGCGGAATGACGCGGGAGATCAACGCGTAAGACACCATTCGCTGGTGGTCATCACTAAGCCACTTAATCTGTCCTGGCTCGGGGAGATAAACGCTGGTGGTTTGCTTATAAGCAATACGGCTAAAGTCGACAAAGTTAAAATCCCATGGTGTCCATAAGCGGTATGCGTCGTTAAAGCTGTTTTTATAAACTGGCAGAGTTAGAAGCGAATCGCTGAACTCCCGGATAACCTGCTGGCATATTTGTGCACACCGTCTTGCAGCTGTGATGCGAATAGATGGGTAAACGGCATTGGCAACGATGCGGTTGAACATACTAATGTACTGACCTGCTGGGTCCGGGAGGCTGTCAATTGTCTTGAGCAGTCGGTTCTTCAAACCCGTTAGGAAAGGCGAGTCTTCAATAGTGATAATTCGGTCATAGTCAGTATCCTGCTGTTTTGGATGCTTTATCCGGCGAATATTTCGGTACACCACTTCTTCAGGAATGGTAAGGAATGTTGGCAGAAATTTCGAAAGGTCGATAAAACTTGGCAGCAGATACCAGCCCAAAAGAACGCTGTTGGACTTTACATACTGCTCACGGTCAGCATGATCATCAAAGCTAAGCCTGAATTGAGCAGGGTTGATGTCAGAGACACTGTTCAGCCAATCAGTTACTGGTCCGCACGCAACAGACCAGTAGTAGTGTTGCTTATCACCATACAAATCCGAAATACTTGTCACCCCTTTAAGCATGAATAGTTCGGAGAGCAGTACCGCTATGTCGTTGAGTGAATCAAGATCACCTTTATTACCAAACTTGATTACCGCCTTATGAACATTCTGTTGGAGATTTGTAAGACGAGCAGAGGTTTCAGGATCGCTGGCATATTTGCTCCCGAGAGTAAGAAACTGCTGCTTCATTTTTGAAAGGCATTTCTTTATGATGTTCAGGACATGACTATTTAATTGTTTGCTCTGTAGTGTAATTACGTCATCCATCAGGTGGCTCTCCGTTTGTGCGTCTCTACTTTTTTTACGTCAATGTTTCGGCGCAAAGTTACTTTGCTGACAGGCTTAAACAGCATTTCCATTAATGTTGTATCTGGCAGCATTTCACTTTCTGGTACAGAAATTGGTATCTGGCCGACTATCTTCCTTCCATCCTGAAGTCGGGCAACGATATGTAAGTTCGGTACCTGTCCGAGTAGCTCTTTAGGAATGGATTCTTCCAGGCTGGTGGACTTTCTTTCTGATATCGAACCAGAGAAGTTATTATGCGGTACGTTCGTCCCGGTTCCGGTCGTATAGGTCACTTGATTTGTGTTAATTGCACTTTTCCCAAAGTTGTCGATGACAAGAGTCTGCGTAGGAAGGTCATTGACACGAAGGCTGATAAAGTTGTTGCAAAGGCCGGTGATCCTGTTTGCTGTTTCAACATTAGCGGCGGCAATGAAGTCAGAAATGGTCTGGGTACAGACAAACAAAGCAATTTTTGCCGCACGACCTTGAGCAAGCAGGTTAATCATGGACGTATTGATTGCAGAATGAGATTCGTCGATAAAAAAACTTATCCGCGAGTGTTTGGACATATTGCCATCAACTGCGTTATAGCGGCGGCCAGCACATGCTGTCAGATCAGATGTGACCAGCTGAGAAATAGCACGGGCTGATTCTGGGTCTGAAAGGCCGTCGAGCGAGATATATAACACTCCACCGGAATTGAACATCCCCTCACTGTTAATGACCTTAATGTTGTTTTTAGCAGTCTCCGAGGGAGAGAGTAAGTCATCAAGCGGACTTTCAGTCAGACGTTTAAAAAGAGGCATAATCGACGCTGTCATCTTCGCAAAGTGTGAAGGGTCCCATGTGGCGTATTTATTCAATTCTTCTAGCGTCGTTAAGCCGTAGATTCTTTCTTCATTTGGATAATTCAGGAAATGGATGTCATACCATTCTTTCAGACACTTAAAGCGGTCAACTACGCTGTCGGTTGGCTCGTATTTAACTTTGTTGATCCATTCCGCGGCCCCGTAGACTTTGGCATAGACACTTTCCATTGCCTTAATAGCAATATTTACGAGAGCAGCTTGACTACTCATGTTCCGGTATATTGACCGAATAGATGGCTTCTCCCCGGACAGGCGCGTACCCATAATAATTGAGGATACTAAAGCTTCTCCATATCGAACAAAAGGATCAGACTCACCTGGAGTTGAGATGAGACTCATCAGACGACTTGTCAGGTCCGTATCGTTGACATAGTTATGGCAAACATCGATTGCTACTGATAGAGATGGCTGACCTGGGTGAAAGTGATAGAAGGGAATCCCGAGATCCTCACATTCTTTTTTCAAGCCTTTTTGCCAGTCAGCATCGTTTTTAGGGTCAATGACTACCACAACGTGTCCAAGATGAAGCATGCTGGAGCTGAGCAAGCGAAGCAGAACCGTCTTTCCGGTACCAACGTTGCCGGTGATCAATGTATGCCCAAACCAGTTATCTTCAGTTACGAAGAGTGGTAGGCGTGTATCGACACCAAAAATGGCATTATTTCCACCCATTTTACGGGCCAGTGCATCAAAATGACGGGTAATTGGCCTCAGTGGAAACGGAAGGGCTATTTCCTGTTTGTTACTGGACAGGTTATTAACCTGATAGGCGCGTTCGGCGTGTTCCGGACCCCATTCATATCCGTCGCATAGGTATGTTTTACGCCCCGGGAGGTTTTTATTCTTTGCCTGAGCTTTTGCCTCAAGTGCTCTGTATTTTCTTTCATCAGAAAACAATTCGCAGTGATTAATATCTCTTAGCTCTTCCAGTGCAACGAACTGAAATTCTCGCTGGAAAATCCGCCAGTGGGCACGAAAATAGGGGATAGCACTAATTATCCGGTAGATAGCTAGAAGAAATATCAGACCAGTGATGAATAGAACAATGGGGGCTATGTTCATGCCATCAGCGCTATACCCGTAGAAAAGGGTGTATGTACCGGCAAACAACAAAATAGCTGCACTTCGAAATTCCAGTACCGGCCTGTACAGGTTTTCCTGGGCATGTAGATTTGTACGTTTTGGCAGTGCCATATTTGTTCCCTAACGTAATTGAGCAAGAATAGGTGATAGATTGATGTTATTTGCTTCGCCAGCCTGCAAAAGATCATGGATGTTGATAGCGTAGCATTTGGCTTTGTAATTGCCTTTGGATAAGGTATATATCGATAGTTGCTGCAAGGTTTGGTTAAACTCATTCTTATTGAAGGAGTTAGGGAACTGCAACTTTTGAAAAAGAGATTTGGCAATGAATAGACGGTCATCCACGATGAAAAGGTAATTATCAGGGAACTTGGCTCCTTTATTTTGAGCGCCGATTAACTCGTTTATGGTATTAATTGCATTAGCAATAGTGGAATAATGCTCTGGAGTTGCGGTGTTAACTTCGGTCAACAACTCAATTGTGTAACTTTCACTCTTAACTGGCTTATTTGTTTTTGACTTAATAGGCAAAGCAGGATGTGGTCCAGACGAGTCCTTATTTCTGCCTTCAGTCCGGGATGCTCTGTCAGGAGAAGTTACGGGTGATGTATTTATCGGGCCAAACAAGGTCATGAAGTCAGCATGGTACTGTTCGGTATCAAAGTTATTTTGGGCATGCTGATAATATTCATCATCAACTGGAGGGGTATTATTAAGAATACCCTCCGGGATTGAGATCTTGAGAGAAGGCATTTCAGTTGAGTAATGCTCATAAGGAAGAGGCAGACTTTCCCTGATAACAGTATCTTTTGCGTAATCTCCGTCTGAGGACTCGACAGGGATCGTGTTATATAGCGGACTGTCCAATAGTGACTGAATAGTTGTTTCCTGGATATTCACTGTTGCAGTTAGCTGATAGCCAGCGGACTTGGTACCAAGGGCGCTCAGTCGGTTCCCACTCTCGTCTGGTACAACCCACTCTGTCTCAAGTGAGCCATCTCTGTCCGTTGTATCAAATAGCTCAGTGCTTGCAGGCATGTTTTCTTCAAGGTCTGGCAACAGGGACTTGAGACAGGATACTGAGACATAAGGGATACCGTCAGCAACATATAACCCGCCATCTGGTAATTTCCCGGACGTTAACAACTTCTCCAATTTTTTAAGCAGTTCCCTATTGCCAGAAATAAGAGTTGGGTCATCGTTCTCTGGGGCAATATTGCTAGTGGTTTGCACTGTAATAGGGCTTTGTGTATCTTCGGGGTCTTTATTTGAACCAGCAATTTGCTTATCGACGGTCTCGCTAACTTTGATAACTGCTTCACGTTTGGGTATAGATCGCAGGAATTCAGTCCGATTACCGGAATCGTCGACCAGTAAGAAATCTCTGTTCTCATTAACAGAGAAAATGCCTGGTACAGAATCTGGAATAATGTAGGAGTCGAAAAGTAAACCCACCCATTTAAGCTTTAATAGATTGTACCATTGGGTATTGGCAATACCTTGTTTAAACAGGTCCTTGATATCACCTTCATGAAAATTACCAGGCATGAAGAAATGAACAACTCTGGATTCGCTGTACGGTTCCACATAGCCACGCCGAATCAGTGCGTCAACCAATGCAGTGCTACCGATATTCCCTGAGGGAAAGTTGAAATCAATCTTCTGAAACTCTTTGAGTGCAAAGTCAATGAATGCTGTTTCGTTTAGATAAACCTCACCGCTAATAAGTATGATATGCATCGCTTTATTGTTGTTGTAATTATTAATGCCAAGTTCGCGGAAGTTTTCTCTAATCGCGCTTAAAGCACGGGTAGCTGCATCAGTTGATCGTATACCGAGAATTGGGTTGCGAATCAGGTTGAGATCAGTCCCTGTTGAGAAGTAATCAGCTTTGCGAACACAATTAGATAGAAAGTCATTGGCTCGATTATAATTAATTAATGTGAACAACATGCGATCATATATTTGCTCTCGGCTGACAGAGCTAAGATAATTCAAACAGGTGCTGTTGAGTATCCTTTCAAGAAAAATACCTGAGCGGACAACATGTTGGTTGGCTTCCCTGCTACGCCATAATACCTCATAGTTCTCAACACTCTCATATTTCGCCCAGTCCATAAGGCTTTGTAATAAGGGATTCCATGTTGTTCTGTTTTGATCACTTATATTAATAACGTCAACGTCAAAAACTTTTCCGACATCATGGACTAAGCCACAAATGAAGGCTGCATATAAATATCTTTTTTTCCGGTCGACCTCTTCATCTTGATATCCTATTGGGGAAAGTTCAGTTTCATAGGCATTAATAAGAGCCATTAAACCGACATCCAGACTATGAGAGAAAAGTCCTCCAATGCCATTGTGATGATGATTCTCAGAAGCTGGCAATAAGTGGGTCCAGCGAATGAGTTCAACCATTGGACGGATCACAAGATTAGTAAATGTAAACGAATCCGGGTCATTAAGATTATCTGGCAATGACAATCTCATCTGAATCTGTTGCAGCTTATCCCTATAAATAGACAGTATTGCCAGTTCATTGAATACAGATATCCCTCGAGGGCGGGAGGGGCACTCTATGAACTTCAGCACTTCCTTGTTTGGCTTGTGAGGAATATCGAATGTCGTCAATCTTTTTATATGCGTGGGATGTGCGACTTCGTTTTCTTCAGAGAAGTTATCGATATTGATCCTTCGCCCGAAGATACCTGCTAGCAGCTTTGAGATGAATGTTAAGTTCATAGATCCCCTGCTACTAAGAAGCCTTTAATTCAGCATCAATATATTGCTGTATACTTTTATACTGTTTAATTTTTGTGAGAAATTCTTCAGCTTGATATTTGCCTTTAATTCTGTTTCGCACATTAAGGGTGCGACTGATTGCATCAATACCGACACGGAGATCAGCTAATAAATGGCTATGCGCGTTGTGATAGTCCAGCGTTCCAATTAAGCCGTACAGATGCTGAACATATAGCCGCTCAATGATTTTATTAATACGGAATATGTGTTGAATTAGTTGTCCGGTATTGTAATGGTTATACAGTATTGTCACTGGGACATAGGATTGTGGCGTGTAATTTGCAATTTGAAAAAATTCATCTTTTGGTTTTTTATCAATGCTTTCAATGACGCGTTCGGCTGAGTCCGCGACATTCTTACGTTCGGCAAGTAAGGTATCGAACCAGTTTTGAATTTTGGTCAGGGAATTAACATCGTTATTCGTAGTGACCGTGCGAAACAGATTATAAATAGCGGTGCTATTCGATGTCAGTGATTTAAGGATTTGGTCGTCACCTGCGTGAATATAATTATTAAATACAAGAGTGGCAGGTAAAAGCTGTACGCTTATCATACCTGGATCTTTGCTGCTATCGCGAAATCGCGGTGTACGGGTTTTAACTTCAACGATCTGTTCAACTTCGGACATATAGACTCCTGCGTTTAACTGTATTTACGGATTTTACGTGCCAGCGTTACGTTGTGTGCGTGTAAGCACTCCAGCGTTTCACGTAGAGGGCTTAATCGGCCTTCGAATTCTTTTATTAAAAGCCACTCCCAGTCTTTATGTTTTGGAAAGCAGCTAATAGAGTAGGCCCCTCTTTTTGTTGTACTTACACGCAGAGACATTCGTAGGCACGGTACGCCTTTTAATCGTGGAGCATAATCATTCCAAGTGATGGTTTGTTTCTTTCCATCACCGACGACCGTAACCTTTGGTGCATAACGACCAAGATTTTTATTCTTACCTCCACTTCCTTGAGATTCTTGTAAGAACTTTTTATTTTTGGCCTGAAAGATTTTCCAGTATTCATTACAGATGGCGTTAGCCTCCTCAACGAGGCGGTCAATTCCACGCTGCGTCTCTTTTCGGCTCGTCTTAAGTGTCTCAATGAGTATTTCTTTCATAATTCTCCCTTTTCCGATTACTGTACATGACGCCTTCTGAAGAGTGGTTCATTTAAGGGGGCATTTTTCACTACATGTGCGCCTGATTTTTTAATCCACACCTGCTTACCATTCCCGGTGTGCAGCTGCTGAAGTCAATGCGGAACAATTCTCGAATGGCCGACGGCTGTCCGCCTGGTGCGGTCTGGTTCCACGGCAACACAGCTCAGGCGGTAAAGTTCGGTTATCTTTTCCTGTATAAACCGGATTCACTGACCTAAAACAACAGACACTTTACCGGGTTTGCAAACACTGATGAGAAAACGGCTACTGTCCCTGAATAGCCTAGTCTTGACCAAGGTAGTGATATACCTATGTAGTGATAAGGAAACAGGGAGCGAATGACATCATGGCGCGGGCAAATTAGTCCAATATAATGCCGAATATATGGTTGCAAACTGTATCAATTCAATTCTTGCATCACATGGGACGTCCATATATGGTTTCTACAAATCTCTTTTATCGCACTTATGTTGGAAAAGTGTGGTAAGAAAATTTGTTCCTTATCACACTATTGGGATAAAAGTGCGACAAGGAATGCTTTGCCTTGTAACATTTTCTACATATAAGTGCGACAAGGTAACTTTGTTCGTATGGCACTTTTTGTTAAAAGTGAAACAAAGGGATTGTTTCAAATGGCTCATAGCTCTTAAGAATGTCTAACATCTGGATAAAAAAAGTATTACATGATTAAGCCCACGCGAAAGTAACTTTTTTCTTACTACTTGGATGAACTTAGTATTCGTTTTTAGGGCATTGCAAAGTTAAATAAGAAGCAACTCTCTGAATGATTAAAGGCGAGACAATTTATATCCAGAGGAGGATAGGCTGTGCTTAACAACTCGCAGCAGGTGTTACAGCAGACACTCAACCGCGTATTTCAAGGCGAGATTACAATAATCAGGGCTTATCATCGCCTTTTGAGCGGACTACCTATGGTAGGTTCAGTAAGTTATATTGCAGGTAATCAGCTCTTAACTCACAGATTGTTTACACCCGGCTATAAAATAGCTATTGATACAGCTCATAAAGCAGGGGGACGCCTTGGGAGTTTACTTATCCCTCGTTTTCGTAATAATGAAGTGAGTTGGGAAAAGTTTTTCACTGCAATTCTACAATATGATCTAAATAATTTTCCTGAAGGCGATCCGGAGGAGTTTCACTCATCGTTGTATAAAGACGGCGAGGAGGTTGACCTAGTGAATGGTACGAAAGGTCTTTATCGTCCGCATCATCTACTGAATTTTCGCGAGCGTATAATTGATGCGCAGTTTGACTATATAATTGAATTGATCTCGGTTGCCAGACTGTTTCCAGAATTTATAAGCCTTTATCTTGGTTTAAAACCGGAAATCGTACAGGATATTCAGGAATTGAGTGCATCATCACTGAAGCACATAAAGAATGCTGTATTATTCCCTCGGGTAATAAACTTTAAATCAGATAGTTTTGGAGAGAGTTCCGCATCACCTCGTAAGGCCAGTGCATGGGCATTTGAAGTTCTTGCAGACGTTAAGCGAGGCCATGTTAAAAATGAACTGATCGAACTACTCAGGTATGACACTCAGTTTACTAATGTCAGACAGGATATTGTTTCACACCTGAATTCCAATTTATTCGCGAGGGATTACGATGAAGTACACGACTGATAAAGCTACGGCTTTATTACGGGCTAGTGAAACAAGGGAGCAAGGAGCCAGTAAGCATACTATAAGAATACTTCATGGCAGGAATATTGCAGAAGAGCTTGAATATGAAAACGTTAGAACGACGAAAAGAGGGATTCGTAGCTGGTTAAAAAAACCAGAGCACAAACGTGTAACCACAATAATTGTTGACGTAGCTATAAATTATTATGGTTTTGATCCTCTGAATTCCGAAGTATCCATACGTAAGATGGATTTCAATAGCTTCATGCAACTTCTTTCTGCTATCGGTTACGATACGTACATGATTCATCTAAATAAGATTGTTGAAGTCCTGATTGATCTGAAGGATATTGATGATCTGGACAGTTGCATTAAATGTAATAGACCTTATGTTGTACCTTTATCCAATGATACCCATTGCCCTCGCTGCCGAGCTGCATCTTATAATTCAGCTCTGTTGAGATACTCTTCCTCCGAACTGGATTACACCGAAGTATAAGAAAAAAGTTCACTTAAGGTAAATTTATTGTACCTTGAAAAGTCTCATGTTATTCATCCTTTAACATAATTAATATTTTCCTTGGTTGTTGTATGGGATTAATAAACGGCAATGCATTTGCACGTTTACTTCATCATTAATTTATTAGCTTTGGGTTATCTATCGGTACATTTACACTCTTTTTAGGAGTTCTGTTAACCTTTTACCTTCTTTTGAGCCTTTCTGCTGGCTGCGGTTCTAGTTTGAGCTTCAGGTTTCCTGTGAAATAGCCAGTTTAAATGCAGGGGAGGTCGGGAGCTCTATGTCATCATATTCATACTCAATACAGGAGTAGTGTATGAACATGCGTAACAGTCTTCCTGCGATCACTTTACTGATAAGCACTGTGTTGCCATACGGTGTATCAGCTCAGACCGACCAGCAAAAAATTGACGGCACTCCTTTTATTTCAGGACAGGCTTTTAAGAAAGGGTTCTTCTGGTACGACGATCCCAAAAAGAAGGCAGAGGCGGAATTAGCTCAGCAACAAACCCCGCCTCCTTCTGAGACACCTGCGGAGACACAAAAACTAGAATTAAATTCTCAGTGGCTTAAAGAAAATATGCCGTCTTTACTGAAAAGCGCGATGGATAATCCGACCATGGAAAACTTGTCTCGCTATTACACGGCGCAACGACTGATGCTTGATATTAGTACCCGCTTTTCTGATAAATCAAAAGAGTACTTTTTAAAGAACCCTATGATGTCTGAAAAGCGCCGTCAGCCGGTAGAAAAAGTAGCTTTGGATTTCCATCGTGTGGTCGTAGAACAAAACCAGCAAGAGGTTATGAAAATGGTCTTTGAACGATCAGGTCTATTTTTCTTTTTCCAGAGTACCTGTCAGTTCTGCCATGAAGAAAGCCAGATCCTTTCATTTATGGAAAAATATTACTCAGTAGATATTCTTCCAATTAGCTTGGATGGCATGCCTCTCCATAACGGCCTTTTCCAGAACTTCAGCGTACCCAACGCTGCCCTTATTGAGCAATTTAAGATTCGAGAAGTCCCAACAATATATTTGGTTTCTAAAGACGGAAAATCTGCGCAACGAATCAGTGAAGGTATGATTTCCGCCGAGGAGCTGAAAAACACGATTCTTCTCGCTGCTCGTGGAATGAACATCATTGATGATGCTACGTTCCAGTTAACCCTTGATATTAAACGTCAGTATACCATCGGTGACAGTGGTGTGCTTACCGTCGATAAAAAGACTTTTGATGAAGATCCATATCTGCTTCAGAAAGTTATGGATGAGAAACTCCAAGACTACGATATGCCGACAGCTGATCCTATTCACTTGATTACGGGTAGCAATATTTCTGGAGGTGGTTATGGTCAGTAAACAAAGTTCGGCACCCCGGCTAAAGTTACTTTTCCAGGCTATTATTCTTACTTTTGGAATAAGCCTTAATGCTAACGCAGATAATGCGATGCGCAATATCTTTAACGGGATGCTAGCAAAAACTGATCCACAAAGCTTTACAACTGCAACGCGGGTTGGCGCGGTTGGAGGGTCGTTTTCCTATCGTCAAGTCAACGTGAATACGAACCTTGTTTCAATGTCTTTTCCAAAGGCTTCGGTTGGTTGTAACGGTATCGACGTTTTCCTCGGGTCCTTCAGTATGATCAATGGCGATCAGTTGGTTCAGGTGGCCCGAGGTATTGCGCAAGGTGCGGCTATTTATGCCTTTAATGTCGCTATTTCAGCTATTTGTGCCGACTGTGCAGCAACCATTAATGATATCCAGAACAAACTTCAGGCACTGAATAAGTTCGCCAAGGACAGCTGTAACGCAACTTATTCATTTCTAACCGAGAATGTTGGTACTCCCGAATCTTTTTCAAATTCTGTGGGAAGTGGCCCGGCATCTGTACTCAACTCCATTAATGGCCTTATTCCTGATTTCGGTGCATCCCAGACCAGTAATCCTTCGAAAATGACCAGTCAGGCGAAAGCCAAAAACCCAGAAGAATTTATTGAGAAGTTCAGCGGAAACATTCTGTATATGGGGTTCATGAGCATCGATAACGGTACGCTAGACATTGGGGGTGTCACTGAATTATCTGGTTATCGACTGGCAGAACAGTTGATGTCGCTTGTTGGTACAGTGATTGTTAATTGGGACATGAAAGGTGAGAAATCAGGTACTGAGGTCCGTCCACCAACAATGAACGTAACGGATTATATCTACGGACCAACAAATGGCACTGCAATCAAGATGTTGAAGTGTGCCCCTGCACCTGATCCGAAAACTGAGCGTAAAGCTCAGTGCCTTACTATGACAGAAACAACGGATGGAAGCTTTAAAGGACTTCAGCAAACAATGGAAGAGCTCTTACTCAATGTCCAGTCCAAGGTGCTAAATAACCAGCCAATAAGTGACGATGAGGCAAGGATGATTAACCTGATCGGGCTTTCGAACATCATCCCGACCCTGAACACGCTTTCTGCTACGGAGGGGTATAGATATATTCAGGATATCAGTACATATGCCGCGACTTCTCTCGTTATAAACATGTTCCGTCAAGTGACCTCCAAGCTTACCAATATGTCTGTTTCAAATGAGGCATTATCAGCCAGAAATGAGGATATCAAGCGCCTGGTGGATAAGTTAAATGAGCAGACAAAAGCTGCCTATGAATTAACGCAGGGACAAACTTCGACCTCTAAATCTTTAATCGGTTACTGGGATGAAGCGAGGATCAAATCTATGTTACAACGCGACGCCGGTTACCGTGGATAGGGGGGCGTAGGGCTATGGACTTTAATATCTATACCCTAGGTGACATTGATTTTGTCTGGTCTGCGTTCAACGGTATTGCCCTGATTTTTTCCAAATACCGCGGTGTCCGAGAATTCATGACCACGGCAGCAGTGCTTGCTGGGCTTCATTTGTTTTATAAAAGTTACTTATGGCTGCTGAATCCGCTTAAAAATGAGATTCCGGTATTTAACTTTATCCTAGGGCTTATCGTTTTTTCAATTGCGGTGATGCGGGTAGATGTCACTATCGAGTCTGTAAAATCGGGTGAAGTACGAGCTGTAAATGATGTGCCGATCCTGATAGCAGCTACAGCTACACTTACAACGAACCTTTCTCAGGGACTTTTACGGGATTACAAGACCGCATTTGACCCGCTTGCACCACCTGATCTTGCGTCGACAACACTTAATGACGATCTGACGCTTGGTCCAATGATTAAGTTCGTCAAGTTTATCCAGTGGGGGGGGGACTCACAGGGTTACTGTAGTCTTTTTCCATCACCATCATCCAAAATTGGTAATCTGAATTTATGCCTTACCGTACAGTCAGTATCTCTTAACTGCCTTAAAGCGACACAAAACTCAACAGCATCGATAGCTGGTAAGGAAAACATTTTCAACGATATTTTTTCGACTGATATCAGCGATTCAATGTCTAAAATTACCGCTGCTGTCAGCAGCGGAATGCGGAATGCTTCAGCTCAGCTGGTGGGTACTAATGGCAGTATTTCGAAGCCATGTTCGGAAGTGTGGGCAGATGTGCTGGCTATCAAGGATCGGCCTGAGTCCCAGAACTTGATGCGCACAATCGGACAAGTAAACGGAATCCTGAGTCCAGATGATGCTACAGGCTATGGTGGTGATGCTGACTTCACCAGCACGTTGAAAGCAGCGAACGGGCTTTACGGCAAAGCGATTCAGGCCCATGACGCAATGACGAACCTTTTTGTCCTGAATAATCTTCAAAAAGGTGCACAGCAATACCAGACGGCTCTTGGTCTGGCGACTGAAATGCAGCTCTTTGAGGCTTCGATTAAGCGAACGAATAACATGGCATCGCAAGGGCAGCTCTGGCAACATCTTTCAGGTGCTGCTATCTCGTTCCTGGAAATGTTTGCTTATATGGTGGCACCATTCTCATTGTTGATGCTAATTGCTCTGGGTGGTAATGGTGTAGCTGCTGCTGCCAAGTATCTGCAACTCGTCGTTTTTGTGAATATGTGGCCGATTACCGCAGTGATGGTAAATGCATATGTTAAAAAGGTTGTCACAGCTGATTTGGATACCTGGACAACACTAAATGCCAGCAATAACGCTGTTACATGGAGTGGACTCGCTGGTGTCGCTGAAACTTACAGTTCGTATCTTTCAGTCGCGTCGGCCCTTTACGCACTGATCCCTGTTCTGACGTTGTTCGTGATGACACAGAGCATTCATCCGATGATGTCTGCGACGAAGGGTATTACCCCTGATGCGCCTATCAATAACTCACATCTGACACCACAGGTATGGACTGCACCTGATGCAGGAAAAACAAGCTTCGGTGATGTAAGTCACACATCAGCTGTTTCAACCGGTCAGGGGTTATATCAGGGAGGGTTTAACAACTCGAATCTGCCACGTATTGGTGAGTGGAATGTAGGTAGCCAGATCTCTGACAGTATGGGGCATGGTGCGGCTTCACAGCTAAGTAAGATGCGATCCAGTCAGCAGTCTTTTAGTCGATCGTTGAACAACGCAACAGAGCTTGCAAAAACCGGTGCTCATAATGACCAATATTCCCAGCAATTAGCGCAGACAATTGCTCTTTCCGACAAATTGTCCTCTATGATGGCTAACAGTTTGGCTAAGTCCACTGGTATGAATTTCAGTGCAGGGAAAACCAGAGCCCAATCGTTCCTGCTGGCTGGTGGAGCCGATGGTTTTGTTGGAATAGGTACGTCTAGTGGTTCTCCTGTTAATGCGTCAGCAGGTATGAAAGGTAGTGTTACAGCTTCGGCGCTTCAGAGCAATAACGTGTCCGAATCGATGAATAAGGTTTTGAAAGGCGCATATCAGGATGCGATATCGACCGACCTAGCAACTGCACAGGAGCTGCGTAAAGGCTTAACCAGTTTGAGTTCAGACACATTTGGTACAAATTCTTCGGTAAAAGACGCATTTAGCCAGGTTCAACAAGACGCTCGGTCAGTATTGAGTAGCGCATCAACGACGGTTACAACTGATGGTAAACAAGGCAGTTCAAATGGAATGCAATTTTCTCAAACTGTCAACCTGGATGCAGTTAGTGACTCCATTAAAGGTACCGTGAATGAAGATTCTGTACGTACCTTTGCCCGTGCAAATGGTTTAAATGAAGATGCATTCACAGGTAAATATAATTCATATCTCGATATGTTTCGAAACAGCAATACTTTGGGGGAGAGTATCAACCGTCGTGACGCACTCGTTTCAGCCGTGCGCGATGAAAGTAACGCAAAAATCAGGCTTGATGCTGAAGAAACTCAGGAACATAACATGCAGGATATGCGTGATACTTCAGCCTTGTTGAAAAGCCTCACATCTACGTTTGGGGCTAACAATCAACAGCTTAACCCTGTTATCAATCAGCTGGATTCGATTACAGGCGGCAAATCTGCGGGCAATTATGTAGTTGAACAACAAGGTAAATTGGGTAGACCTGATACATCTGGAGTCATGTCGGCAAATCAGATTAATGCTGCTGGTAATCAGGTGGCCGGGAATGTTAACGCGCACCAGAGGCAACAAGATAAGACGGCAAACAAAAATCCGGATGGCACTGTTGCAGGAATTAAAGTGGCTGATCTTAATGATGAAATTGCAAGGGGAGTATATAACGGCAGGGCCAATCAAAACAGAGCTGCAGTGGTGTCTCAGGATGAACAGAACGCAATACAAAAAATTGATGATACAAGTAAACCATTTACGAAGAGAGGCGCCGAAACTCTTACAGCGATAGAACAGGCTGTAACCGACAATCTGCGTAAAACAGACGTGTTTCTGGATGCTGTTACCGGGGCTAAGCCTGCCGCAGTTCTCAGCGGAGCAGTAAAAAATGCTCAGTATGAGATGAACACCGACCGAAATTTCGAGTCAGCTGATTCATATATTGAACGGGTGAATCAGTCAAATAAGAGTAATAAAGAGAAGGGGCAGAATTTGGTTGCTCAGGCTGCATTCACACTTGGAGTTATGGAACGTTCTGGCCCAGGTAGTGCTGATTCAGGTCATGATTCCAAGGAGCAGGTAGAGATGTTAAGACAGGAAGCCAGAAAATATGGCGTTGACGCAAGTTATGATGATTTAAGACGGATACACATGCAATCTTCACGTTATAATAATGGTCACGCCAGCGTAGACGATGTAGTCAAGGCTACATACCCGGATGGCAGTAATCACAGTGATAATAGCGACAGGAGTTACCTGAGGCAGAGCTATGTTATTGGAACACCTGTACCGACGGAAATT
Organism: Photorhabdus heterorhabditis; assembly: GCF_001280945.1. Classification (NCBI taxonomy): domain Bacteria; kingdom Pseudomonadati; phylum Pseudomonadota; class Gammaproteobacteria; order Enterobacterales; family Morganellaceae; genus Photorhabdus; species Photorhabdus heterorhabditis. The sequence continues at coordinate 38,678 of NZ_LJCS01000011.1, forward strand.
GATGATCAGGGTGGAAAACAAATCAGACAAAATGACATATCGGGTAATAGCGCACTCGGTGTCGCTAAAGGGGTTACATATTATGTCGACGATGGTGTTCAAAACGTACTTGGGAAGCTGGGGCTCGGGATGATAGGAGATGGCGCGAGGCATATTGGTCGGTTCACGGGCTCATCAAATTCAGCTGCGGATACTTTAAACCTCAATGCGATGTCCACGTCGTTGACCGGTAATATAGGCCAACTTGCTAAAATTAATGCTACGATTAATGCTACGAAAGATAATATGGGTTTTTCAGCTGATAGTATGCAGCCTTATGAAAATGCGAAACAAACCAATCTCAGCAACATCAAAACAACATTAAGTGAAGATCCCCATTACGGGCCAGAAGTGGCCGATAAGTTCTCAACATTCTATTCATCCCTTCCCAATAACATTGGACAGGAAGATGCCAAAGACCGTATGGAACAGTTCCTTAATGAGAACAAGAAAAAATAGGCAAAATTAATAAAAATCCACACTTAGGTGCTGAGGTCTCCAGAAAAAATGAGAAACAGGCATAACGTTATGTGATCTACTAATTGTGCCAACAATTTCAGTGAGATCACTACTATACCCAATAGATTTCAAGTTGCAGTGCGGCGGCAAGTGAACGCATCCCCAGGAGCATAGATAACGATGTGACTGGGGTAAGTGAACGCAGCCAACAAAGCAGCAGCTTGAAAGATGAAGGGTATATATCTGTTCATAATTTTGCCCGGGATGCCTTAGCGCCGTTTCATAAATACCGGCGTTGTCAACGCAGTGCTACTCAACGGCGCATTGTTGATGCTGACCCGTATCGGGTACTTTCTGCCCGAGTGGGCTCAGATTAAAAAAATTAAATGCGTCGATCGTTTTCTGGGGAAGGCGTCACTTCATGAATCAACCTGTTCTTTGGTCTCGTTTTTATTTTACAGACTTGTATGGTGATACTTGACGTTGTGAAACAGTACACGGAGCTAACACCCTGGAGAAACTTTCCCCCACCTTGTGTCGGCGGGAGTCCCCTTTCGAAGAAAAAGATGGGAGCTTATCGGTCGTGTCCAGCGCCAGTTACAAAAAACTGGCGATTCTTGACACTATGTATTTAATATTAAAGCAGAAAGACATCCTCATATTAAAGCTGGTAATCGGCCTGAATATCTGTAGTCTGGTACGCTCCGTGCTGAGTATGCCCATTGTAACTGGTCCAGGGCTGGGTCCACTGATAAAGCTCATGCATGCCATTTCGTTGTTGAATTCTGCGATTGTATCGTTCCATGAATTTAAAAATGTATACAGCTCTGACTTTCGGCGTTTTACTATTGTAGTCACCGATACCCTCAAAAACATTTCCCTTGCGATCAACTATCTTGCGATAGAGCCACCATGTTCCTACCCAAAAATTTGCACAAGCATCATAGGCAAGGACTTTCCATGTTACCTTGGGGAAGTGTTCCCGGATCTCCGGTAAGTTTGAAGAGTTGATCTGCATTGGTCCGATATCATAGCTGCCATTAGTGTTGTGAACGAAAGAACCAACCTTTCCCCCTTCGTTATCAAATAATGTGAACACCAGCTCTGGATCGATGCCAAAAAAGTTTGCGGCATCACTGACACACTGGTTTCTGATTTCGACAGGGACTGCAATGGGTATTGGCCTTTCATGTTCTGCTGGTGGGGTAAACATAATCGTGATTCCGGTGTTATCAACTTGCTTTTATTGTCCTTCATTCCTGTTCTGAGTCTGTCTACTTAACCCCGTTACTTTCTGTTTTAAGTGAACAAGGTGGTCTGAATGTGTTTGGTACTATAAGCGGACAAAACAAATGGGGGTGTTGATGAAACGGAAACTATTAGCTCTGACTGTAACCCTGAGTGCCGTGACGGTATTAACCGGAACAGGTTCAGTCTTAGCTGAAGTTAAAAATCCTGGCACAGAGTTGTCTGTTGAAGTCAGGGAAAAATTAACGAGTGTAGGGTTGTCAATACAACATATTGAACCTTCACCATTGAAAGGCATTTTCACGGTTGTATCAAAAGAGGGGGTGAGTTACGTCGACAGTACCGGCAATTATATCTTTACAGGCAGTCTGTTCCGTGTAAACGGTAAAAAAGTCGAAAATACGACCGAGCAGACTGTTCTCAATGGAGTGAGAAATTTCGCTGTAAACACACGGACAATTACCTATAAGTCACCGAAAGAAAAATATGTGTTGGGTATATTCACTGATATAACTTGCGGATTTTGTCAGAGACTTCACCATGACATTAATGATTACCTTAATGCAGGCATTACCATTAAGTATCTTGCATTCCCCCGGGCCGGTGTGAATTCCGTCGTTGCAGATAATATGGCGAAAATCTGGTGTGCCACAGATCCTTCAAAATCGTTAACTCAGGCAATGAACGACGCCAGACTGCCTGACGGGCGGCCTATAGCTGAATGTCAGGAGCTTATAAGATCGCACTACCAGATAGCATCAACCATCCCTTTACAGGGTACTCCCACGATGGTGACGTTGAGTGGTAAACCTCAGTTATTTACTGGATGGGTAAGTCCTGAAAATCTTGTTAAGAAGATGAGTGATTGAGAAAGTTACTTTGTAGTTTGATGACTGACAAATGGATTACCTTAATGAAACATACAATCTTAATCACGGTATTGTTATTATCGGTTTCCGCTCTGCAAATTATATTAATGGTGCATATCCGGCGCAGGCATCACTTGCCAGGCAGAAGGTAAGTGATGATACAGCGAAGAAACTTAAAAGCTTTATGGCTGAACGTAAGGATGGATCATGTCAAAGTTGCATCGCTGCTGTGAGCATATAAGTGGACTGCCTGGGACATGCTATCTGGACAGTCCGGCTATTCTTCTGGCCTACCATCTGACGTTCAAAAGATTTAGGTTATGTATGGCTCTCTGGTTTATCTGGATCGTTGCGAGCCTGATATGTGGCTTTGGCGAGTTGTTGCCAGTCCGATACTTGATTTTCTCATTACCCTGCCAATTTCTTGCAATAGGCATCATCCAGTTTCAGCTGAATGCACTGCATCCGGAAAAAAAGATGAGCAAAAATCTGCTCAGCAAAATACTCAAAAGTAATGAGGTGAGTGAGGATGAGAAAGCTCAGATTAGAAAGATTTTCATCAGTAAATCAGAACCCCTGAGAATGGGGGATTTGTACCGACTCCGAGACTTTAACCGACAAATACCGACGTAGTGCCGATGTTGTTACCATGGAACTACAGACCCGGCTTATAGGAATAAGTAGAATTGGTGGATTAAGTGACTCGGGAAGCCTAGGTGCTTTCATTATAATGAATCGGAAAACTCACCTAAGGTTCTATTACTCATTGAAAGGGTTAACATGAAGGCATTGTCATTTCTGAAGCCACTGACTGGCGTGGTCATTACTGCCATCATTGCCGCTGGTACAACAGTTTTTGTGACAAACCACTATTTCCAGACGAAGAATTATTCTGAAGATGAAATCGGGAAAATTGCTGCTAATTACCTGATTAAAAATCCGGACAATCTTCTAAAAGCAGGTAAGGCCCTTGAAGAGAATAATGCAAATGCGTTCATTGATCGGTTACTTCCCTATGCACCTGCGCTTTTTGACACCTCCGTTACGCCTAACTACGGCCCTGATAATGCTGATGTCGCGGTTATCGAATTCTTTGACTATCTCTGCCATTATTGCCAGCAGGTAAGCTCTACCGTCGGGCAGGTGATCCAGCAGGTCCCCAACGTTAAGTATTTCTTCAAAGAGTTCCCTATTTTTGCCTCCGCTAAACCAGTTTCGGGTCAGTCTGCGGCTACCGGTTTACATGTCTACAAAAACTTCGGTTCTAAAGCATACCTTCGTTACCATAATAATTTGATGGTGACTACGGGTACGTTTGGCCGTGATAAACGAGTGTTCACGGAAAGTGATCTGAAAGTGGTCGTTGAAAAATCCGGCTTTAACCAGGCATTCAGCGACGATGAGAAAGAGAAATATGAACAGGTAATTACAGCCAATATGCAGTTGGGGGAACAGCTGGGCATTAACGGCACGCCTGGATTTATTGTCATGAACAAGAAAAATCCGACGGCGGCCACCACATCCTTTATTCCCGGGGCTACAGATATCAATACGCTTAAAGACGCGATCAATAAGGCTCGGGGCAATTGATCCATTACCCCGAGTAATCACAACCGGTGGGATTGGACTTGTCTGTGTGTGGTTATTACGTTTTAACAACTGCAAGCTCATCCCATCGTTTTGTTTACCATTTATATCACAAGCATCACAGGTGCGTCTTCCTGCGTGAAAAAGTGGCAGAGAAAGTTCTGGAAATGGGGGCTAAGGCTGGTGGCGAGATGTCACGAGCATCCCGCTAATGCTCGTCATGATTTTCACTATAAACTTTCCAGACAAATCGTTGACGAAAACCAGTCCGTGATAGTCGAGACGTTGAAATCATTAAATAGGTTAAAAAAAACCGTAGGTTGGCAAAACATATCGCAGAGGCTTCATGGTATAGCTTTGTGTCAAAATTGGAATACAAAGCAAAACAGAAAGGCATCCATCTGATCAAACTTGATCAGTGGTGCGCGAGTTCAAAAATGTGCTATTGCTGCGGTTATAAAATGCCAGAAATGCCGTTAAATGTGCGCTTTTGGCCATGTCCTAAGTGTGGTATTAAACATGACCGTTATCTATTACATAAGATATCAACGCGGCATTGAATATCAAACAGTAGGGCATAGACAAATTAAAGGCGGAAGAATTTATCGTTTCTGCCCACAGAGGCTTGTGTCAGACTCGTCAAGTTCGAGCAACAGCCTGAGAAGTGAGAAGCCTCGCCCGATAGGTAGAGCGGGGAGCAGTCACTCGGGTTCGCTTGCTATAATCTGATCAAATCATGGATAATTGATATACTATTCGGATATAGTCGTCTGTGAATTTGCCTTATTGATGTTTTAAAGTCATATCATATGGCATCAAAAACATCGGTTTAGGGTTCGTTAACAGCAGATTATCTTCTATTACAAAAGGCAACTACCACTATTGCTGGGCAGCTGATTGAGATAAAAGCAGTATTTTTATTGGCGTATACCGGGAGTCAACTAGCTACTTTTTCTGGAAAATTTCAGTTAATCGGTATGCCATTAATCTATTGATTATTATAAAAAGCGAGCGAGAAAAAATATGCAAACTATTGGTAACATGATTCATGGTCTGAGAAGAAGTGAACTGCTTGAAGTCCTTGATAATTCAAAATTTCCGGTTCAGCATCTCACCAATCCCTTTGCTCGAACTACAAAGGGGCTGTCACAACCTGTCATTTTTGATCTTGATGGGCTCCACATAACAATCACACCAATTGTCATATCTAAACACGATTGGGACCTCGCCCCAGCTGATACAATCATCATTGAAGTCATTATCCCACCCGTTGATGAGATTAAGCTGGTAAATGAAGATCAACTTCTCCGGGACAGCGGGATTGGGTTTATACAGCGTGTACCAGCTGGGATAACTATTCGTAGAACTGTGACTTTCGTAGGCGGAATTACGGTAGATAACCTGCTTTACCAGCTCCAGCTGCTATGTGTAAGCGCTTTGCATCTGCTTGGAGAAGAAAGTGAAGAGAGTGAGAAATATCAATAAAGTAGTGGTAGTGGCTGGAGGTGTACTGGTAGCCTGTCTTCTTGTTTGCTGGGGCTTGGGAAAGATATTTCATAAAGACGATCTAATAAACCTGACAGACAACAGACTACAGAAAGTCTCAAACTTCATATCATGTTCAGTTAATATCCCTTCACTTAATATTGCAGTGAAAGGAAAAGATTTAATCTCTATAAATGGCATTGATTCAAAAGTGATATCTATAAGCAATAATTATAGGAGTCATAATTCTAAACATATTAATTGTAATGGAAAAAAACTCTCCAATATTAAGGTTATTGAAACAGCATCTTATTCATTTTTGATGGGTAAGGATAATAAATCTATTTACATGGCAGATTTTAAAAATAAATTTAATGACGAAATGATTTCTGGTAGCTGGGTCTTTAATGCGGGATAAGGGCATGCAGACATCACAGCTTCAGTTCCCTGCTAAGGCACAAAATTAAGGTGTTCGTGTCTGGTTGTGCGATGGAACGGACGGTAAAAAAGGCTACAAATGGCACTCTGCAAGTGATGGACTCCTTATGACAACGGGTATTGTTCCGACTGAAACTGGGGCAACCTTCCAGCAGTTTCAGTACCGATTACCCGTCAATGAGATAGATAGTGTAAGGGTCGGTACATTCTTGTTGGGGGTCCTAACCTTGAAGATACCCTAGGTATCTTCAGAATCAATTATTACAACACGTCGGCTTGCTGAATCCAAACGACGAGGCACACAATTATAAAGATCACCACGGCACAAAAGTTAGCTTGGGTGTCGTGTTTTTTTGTACCTCTATACGTCGTCAGTGATTGATCTTTGTCGTTTAAAGTAACTGTAGAAATTCAGTACTGAATACTACAGGAAACTGTCATGAGAAAATCCGGAGTAAGCCTTGCTCTGTTGTTTTCGCTATTTGCACCGCCCAAGAACCTGCATGCTGAAGCAATCATGATTTCAGGTAAGCTCGAAGCTGAGTTACCCAAAATAAATTTTGCTAAAGATTCAGGTGATCTCGTTGCTTACGTGAACTCAACCACCATAACTGCTTCAGGGGACGGAACGGCTTGTAACGTCACAGTGGATAATCGCGCCACATCTACACTCGATAACCTAGTCTGTTTTTTTGAGTGGTTGCCTAACGCATACGGCATGACTGCTAACGGTTTCATACTATCAGGTATCCCCAACCAGGTCGGCGAAATGAAACTGCCGTACTTGGTTTCCTATTATTCAGGGCGTGAACGACAGAAAGTCGAGATTATACGCTCTGAATATACTGTCTCTACGGTTGCGCCTGTTAAACCGGTAATTACAGGTATGAAATCTTCAATCAACGGGCAGGTTCTTGAAGGATTTATCGTCGACTCATACATTAAAGATGAAGCCCTCAGAAACATCACTGTACAGATTCAACCACGTGATTTCATTCAGTATATTTCAGTTGGTAATGGTTCATCATGTGAGGTCCCGGTTGGTGGGGATAACTGCACGATAACGGTCGGAAGTGTACGGGTGAGTGACTCTGATGAATTGCAGGGTTCACGGAACATTACTGTTACAGCCAATTCAAAAAATAACTATTTCGCTCCACCGGAGACGCATAATCTTACTTTGCGTTGGGATTACCGCCCCCCGGTTGTTGACCATACATTATGGAATTTCACTGATGATGCCAGAACCATCGATGTTGGTGGTCAGAGCATTTACACTGGGCCGAAAACTGTTGCTGTTGCTGTCAAGGTTCCCCAACAGGGCACAACAGGGGAATGGTGGCTCCCAACCTCTATGACACTAACACTAATCCCTGATGGTGTTTTCAAACCAGTAACAAAAGTCACTCTTGATGATGGTACCGTTCTTGATTTTAATCAGACGTGGACGACGCCGACCAAACGTACTTTGCTGCCCGTAACCGGTCCGCAGTTGGTGAGGGATGAATATCTTTATATATTCGATGTCCAGGATTTGATTAGTGGATCTTACAGCGCAAGCTTTGCGGTTGAAAACAAAAGCGCAAACAAGTCTGTTTATGATGAGACTAATTCCAAGCTTATGCTCAGTGACTCACCGTCTCTTCTTGTTATTAAAGATGGGCAGGGATTGGGCAAGCGAGCTCCTGTTTATTTTCTGAATGAGGTCATCGTAGCGGCGTTCCAGGGGCAAGAAGGTATTGCGGATATCAAGTCTGCAACGATTGACAACAAAGTTGTGAAATTAATGCCGACCAGCCATAAAGGGATTTATTACCTGCCTGCCGGTGACGACCTCGCACTTAATGTAGATCATCAACTGACTCTGGTAGCAGAAAATATTTACGGTAAACAAACAACTCTGGAAACTACCTTTGAATATATGCCCATGGGCTTTACCCTTAAGAATCTGGAAAAGGGAATAAAATTGTATTCACGAGTTCGCCAATACACGGATTTGATGTCTCAGACCTCTGGGACAAACTGCACTTTGTTTACAACCAAGGAAAATGCTGATGAATATCTGAAATGGGTGGGTAATAACCCAAATATCATTGCTTGTTACCCACAGTGGAACAATGTCCCAGATGGACTTGAGTTTTACTTTAAAGGGCGTACCCCTGGCTTGAGTGGATTCTTCAATGTAACCGGTGAAAACCTTCTGGATTACTACGTTTATATGACGAATGCCAGAGGTTCTAGGGCTGTGGCGGTGCGTAACCGTTTCAAGCTGAATGCAGAACTCCCATATGACCCGGTTATTACATACAAAAAGAGTAAGACTATTGCAGGCATTAATCCTAATACGGCGCTCGTGTACACAACTGGGGGGGAAGCTGCTCGTATCGTTGCGAAGGTTGTTCCGTCAGACATTAACATAACGACCAAACAAAACAGTGAGGAACCGGTAAAAACAGCGTACAAAAATAGATCGTCAAGTATTGATGCGACAAGTTTTGTCCAGCGTCTGAAATTTGGTCCATCTTCGTTGTGGACCAAGAATGTTATGGATATCGATGTTGCCTATGCAAAAGACCCGGCGCTTCATACCCAGGACATACTGAATGTCTATACCGTTCCGGACTTTAACATCATGACATATCTTAAAGTTGATGATAAGAAAACCGCCACCGGACTTAAGCTACCGCTGACGATCAATATTGGCCGCTATAAGAATGACTGTCGCTGTACCAAGTTCGTTCGTTCCGATATGGGTGAGTGGGATGTCACGGTATATGCACAAAAGAGCATCTACGCGATAGATCATGAGACAGGCCGTTACAAGACGACGTATGAGCGTACCGCCCTGACTAAGCCATTGCCTGTAAATGACGAGGGTATTGTAGCTACCAAAATTGATATTAAAGGACTGGACCTTGGTAATCATCGTCTGATAGCCGTGGCTCAGGTTCGCTCACCATTTGAAGACTTCGTAATGAAACGTGAAAGTAGTGCTGTCAGTATTCGCGTTTACAACGGCAAAGAGCTGGAAGGCGGTCTCTCCAAGGGTCAAATCATAGGAAGAATCCCGCTAAGTACAGTGGTTTCATTTAAAACTAAGTCAACAGTTGATGCTGATGCCTTATCCCCAACGGAGTGGCAAACGTCCGAAAACAACGGTACCACTTGGACTAAGCTGACCGAGATGGATGGAAGGCGCAGTGTAACCATCAAGAAGACTACGGTTGGAAAATGGCTGTACCGTGCAAAAATGAAGAATAAGTTTACCAACCTTGAATCGTTGACCGATGTCTTGACAGTGGTCACATACAAGGAGCCCAAAGTATCAATTAAGGTTGTACCGACACTGGAAGGCAATGATATTCCGGTACAACTGATGGATAACGGCGAGCCCGTGCCTGAAGGGACGGCAGAAGTGGTCTGGTCTGAGGATAAGGAAAACTGGTCCGAAGGCAGCACATCGTACAACATCACTGCATCGGATGAACTGCCCCAGTACATCTATGCCCGAATGCGCTATTCGGATTCTGATGGATTGACCGGTGAACAAGCTTGGAAGGAAACCTCTGCAAGAGTCACTATAACTAAACCAAAACGTCTGTCAGTTAAGGCAACGGGTAGTTCGATGGTTGAAGTGGGGCAACAGGTAAACCTGACGGGCTCCTATATCAACCCGAACGAAAAGGTTGATGATAATGAAGAAGTTAGTGAAGAGTGGAAAACGCCAGACGGCCAGATCATCAAAGGGTCGGCGCTGAATCTAACATTGACTGAAGATATGCTCGACAAGCAGGGTTACGCCGCGTTTGAGTACAGTGCTTGGCTGACAAAACATAAAGAAAAAACCATTTCGACAAGACGTGTATCTGTTAAATCTTGGGTATACAAATTCCCGGAGGTGAAAATGAACACGCGTCTTCGTTATGCAATGGCCCCGTCAACCCTGACTGTTTCACTGTCGGGAGTTGATGATGAATACCCGGGAGTGACGTATACCCGTGAATGGATTTACAACAAAGAGGAACTGAAGCTCACTAAAGATGACGGCGATAAGAAGGAATTTTCCATATTGAACTCAGGAAAATATACTTTATTTATTGTCTTTAAAGATAATCGTGGCAACGAAAGTCGTCTTGAAAATACATTTATCGTGGATGATCAAACACCGATGAAGGTAGAAATGACGCCTAAGTTCTCTAACAAGTATATGCGAGCCCCACTTGACGTAACTTTACGCTCAAATATCAAATTGTCTCACTCAGCTGATGTGGTCGATACGGTGACGTACAAGCTGAACGGGCAAGCAATCGATGGAGGTAGAAATTACTGGGCTCAATTCTTACCTGGTTTGGCAGAAGGCAAATACCAGCTGGTTATTGAGGTGGTAAGTAAGTTTGGTCAGCGCGGCACTGCGAACGTTGATTTTGACGTAGTCAAAAATGCTCCTCCCAAGTGCATATTAGATTATACGGAAACCAATCTGAGCTGGAATTTTACTAATAAATGTACGGATTCCGATGGTAAAATGCGCAAATATGAATGGTACATTAACGACGAGCAGAGAAATGTATTCGGCAATTCAGCAACACTGTCGAAGAACCTCAATAAGGGTAAACAGGTCGTAAAAGTGATTGCTTATGATGACAGTAACGATTCTGATACGCAAACCGTGACGGTCTATGATCCTAATGATAGCCAAATGGCGCCGCCTACAGTTGCAAACTAAAGCACAATAAATAAAAACCCGGCTGTGTGGCCGGGTTTTTTCGTTTTATATTTTACCCTCTCCGCCCTAGTCGCCTTGTAATGCGCCGTATACCCCTTTAAAAAAGTAACTTTAGTGCGAGGGATTATTTCAATCGCCCCCACGGATAAAATAATTTTCCTTGTTTAGCGAACCGACCATGTCATCACCAATCTGGCATTAATGCCGTTTCGCAGCTAGAACCGACTTACAAAGTTACTTTAACAATTACCTCAGTTCGATTGGTCATTATTTCCCATCCCAAAACCAGCCTGCAATGTCTTGAAAATACATCTCTAAATGGACCTGAAATAGGCTTTGAACGTTGGATAATTGGGACAGTAAAGGATAAACCCATATACGGTGAAATGGCTAAGCGACGTCACAACTGTTCAATAAAAGCCTGCTCTTAGGCAATCCAATAATTGGCTAAAAGATTATGAAAATGCTGAAAATAATTATTCCTGAGACGCGAGGGTTTCTGGCTTTGGACTGGTATGTTCCAGCCAATCTTCTTCTCGTGGTAATCGTCCTTTTCATGTTTTTTTCTCGTTTTACCTTTGGTTATGGACTGCTTTACGGTTGCCTCCCGGTTGATATGTACATGATTGATCATAAAGACAAAAGCTTTCATACGGGAGAAATGATTGCTTTTAACATGCCCAAGACCGTTAGGTTTATCAATGAAGGGGAGAAAGTTATCAAAATTGTAGCTGGTATCGGTGGTGAAAAAATAAAGGTCACCATGGACGGTGTTTATAACGGGGATAAATTTTTTAAGGTCAATGCCCAAAGGATATCCAGCAAGTACAAAATAAGCCGATCCACTATCGAAAAAGAACTAACCATTCCTGAAGGTAAGGTTTTTCTTGTCGGGCAAACAGACCATTCATGGGATTCCCGTTTTTGGGGGCCTGTAAGAATCGATACAGTTATCGGGAAAACATATGCGCTCTACTAAAATTAATTCAACGTCATTGTTGCTTTTGACATTTTCTGCAATTTGTTCCAATGCAATATCGGCTCCTTCCGTCCAGCAATATCAGCATGATGCTGAGATTATTGCAAGGCAAGCTAAGGCGTTGGATGGTGATGTCTCTTTTGCTAACAATAATCCAGAATCAACGCTCCCCGGTAATGTACCCGCTCCCAACATCAACAAGTACATTCAGCAGGCTGAGAAACTTAAAACTAGTGGTGTCTTAGATAACAAGGTGAACAGTGGCTATGTTCCGGGTATGCATGTTGACAGCGTTCAGGCAGTCATAGACCAGACTCGGTTAATACATGAGTCACAGCAGATGGGGCAGATCGTAGAGGAAATAAGCCGCCGGCGAGACGAAATTCAAGTTGATGCAAAAGCAAATGAGCTGGCAGAACAGACAGTAGAGAGCAAGGCGAAGGTTATGCGTTCCCAGGCAACAAACATTGAAAAAATGTTCGGTAGCTACGGAATTACTGCATCCGGCTGGGAAAGAAAAATGGACGACAATAGGAGCAAGGAGCTCTCTACAGGCATCGGTCTGACTATATTCGCCTCTTTCAGTATGCCGGATTACGTGTTCACCGATGTTCTTCGTACCGCATCAGAGCACAATGCTCGTGTGGTTCTCAACGGGCTTAAAAAGGGTACCACCACGCTCGTAGAGACGCAGGCAGCAATAAAGCAGTACATTGTCAAAGCCAAACTTAAAAATGAACCCTTAATTACCCTCGACCCAGAGAGTTTTTCGCAATACCAGGTAACTCAAGTCCCGACGATGATTTCGAGAACGGAAAACCGGTTTGCCCGAATCGCTGGTACCTTCAATGTGGACTACTTCGAACGTGAGATGAAAAGCTACCCGAATCGGGATATTTTCCCAGTTGCAGGCACAACATATTTGGTAGAAGAAAAAAGCATTATCAAAGAGCTTGAGGAGAGGGGAGAGAAATACGACTGGGAAAGCGCTAAGAAACGCGCTTTGGGCGACACTTGGAAAAATCAATGGATGATTAATCTGCCTCCAGCATATGAGTATAAAGAATGGCTTATCGACCCAACAATCCGGGTTACACAAGATGTGAAAGACAGACAAGGCAGGACGTTGGCATATGCCGGTGAAATGATTAACCCTCTCACTCGGTTCCCGCAAAATCTTACCATGTTGATTTTTGATCCGATGAGGCTCGAGCAAGTTGAATGGGCTGAGAAAAAATACAAATCAGTTCTCGGTTCCGGGAAAGTACTGCCTATGTTCACCCGAATTGACATCACTAACGGGTGGGATGACCTGAACGATCTTCGTGAAAAATTCAATGGGAAAGTTTTTAAGGTTAACGAACAAATAATTAGGCGTTTTCATGTTAAGGCAACCCCCGTCGTAATCAGCGCTGATCACGATAAATTCCGTGTGGTGCAGTTTAGTGAAGCGGAAATAAAAGGGACTGGTACGCCTGCATCAGCACAGGAGAAATAAGAATGAAAGCGGGATTCATTATGGGCGCACTATTTGCAACCTGGCTGACGTTAAATTATCCAACCGAAGTGCGTGATGCTTTTAATAAAGTAACTACAGTGCTTTCGGACGGTTATTCAGCTATTAACAATAAGTGAGTCGCTAAGTGGAAAAGTTTAAAAAGTTACTTTTAGAAACGCTAATGACCCTGATGTTGCTTTTCTCATTGCCTGCAATGACAATGGCCGCTGATAACGGCGTCGCAAATGGTGCAATGTGTCAGAGCGCCGGAGTATGGAAGGGGCTCATTAAAAATATCTGCTGGAGCTGTATTTTCCCGATGAGGATCATGGGCATTGGTGCGGCTCCGGAGGGGGCCGCTCCATCTCGCCCTGTCTGTACGTGTACTGACCAGAATGGTGTACCTGAAGTGGGCTGGCAGCTGAGCTTTTTCCAGCCTGTCAAAATTGTCGAAGTCGTTAAGGCCCCTTGGTGTAGCCCATTTCTTGAAGGAACCATGCTGCAAAAGTCTCAGTTTGACCTTGGCAAAAACAATACTAATCAGCCAATGACAGCCAACGAAGCAGGCTTCTATGATGTGCATCTTTGGGAATTCCCGATTATGACCATGCTTAAGTTACTCATCATTGGGGAATGCACTGCCGAACCTTATGTTGATGCCAGCCTAACATATATCAGTGAAGTTGATCCTATGTGGGAAAGTGATCTTCTTACGCTGATCCTAAACCCTGAAGCTGCTGTATTTGCTAACCCGATTGCTTCTATGGTTTGTGCGGCGGACTGCGTCAAAGTAACCGCAGGAAATGATAATCTGTCAGCGCACTTCTGTGCCGGTTGCGATGGGAATATGTATCCCCTGACCGGACATGTTTACGCAAATGATGACGCAGTACGGGCTAGTTCTCTGGTTACCCAACGAATGATTACCAAACTCCACCGGCAGGGCATGCTCATGCGAACCATGGGCGCAGACGCGATGTGTGAAAAGTCATGGGAATACTTTACGCCGCGTTCGCAATACCGGCTTTCAATGCTGTTTCCGACTCCTGAAGCTGAGGGGCCGGGTTGCTGCCACCGGCTTGGTGATTCAGTCCATGCTTGGTCAACCCTTAAAGGTGGGCGTAAGCGTATCGGGGTAGATAGCTATGTCTACATGTTATGGCGCTATAACGATTGTTGTGTTCGTTTCCTCTGACGAAAGGGAAAATTGATGAAGCTAAAAAAAACAATAGCATCACTGATTGCTGTTTCCCTAGTCACTAACACTATGAGCTGGGCATTTTATGTCACGCTCATAAATCTGGCACTGACGCCGCGAGTTATTGCGGCGGATGAGATATTTGACCAGCTCGATAATAATTTTGACTTGGCAAATCCAAACTCTAACCGTAACGCTACGACCAGTGCTCAGGAAATTATAGAAAAATACAAAAATGCCAGCTCCGGTGAGAATTTAAGCGGAACGATAAGTGAAAAATATATAGGCAACGCTGAAACTAAAGATCTTAATGTCGGAAAATATGGTTCATTTAACACCAATGAGTCAGTAATGAGTAATGCCTCTAAAAATGGGAAGTCCATTGGTGGCTCGGTTTCATTACCTAGTATGACCGGTTCAACCATCAATTCCAACTATACGAAAGAAGGCGTTAAATTACTTTCTCGTGATGACAGCGGTAATATAGAAATAAGTAATAACCCGAATATCACTCCTGGGACCCAAACAAGCACCGAAGAAATATTCGGTTCAGAACAGCATCATGGAGACTCTAAGTTCGCTGCGGGGGATAGCTATGGCGACGAAGATGGCTTTATCAATGACATAAAAACCCGAAAAAGTCAGTTATTCGACGCACAAAGCTACGATGGCGTCGCATATCGTACGCTTGTTAATGCGAACAAAGATAACCCATCACCGGCAATAAAACCCAATGACCCGATGTTTACAGCTGGTAGAAATGAAATTGGTAATGCGGTTGCTGGCACTGGTAACTGGTTGCAGGACTGTTCTACAGATAAAAAAACGCAGACAATAACGACACACTACCCCGATTACAAAGAGTATTACTGTAATTCTCCGAAAAAGGATAACTTCAGCAGCTGTACCATAACTAGGGATTTTACTGTACCTGTCTACATATCCGGGGGTAACGGGGATTTATCAGTTTGTGGTGACAACTGTGTACGTATCTGGTTCGGTCGACGTGATGATAACTACTGGATAGATGGCGTATACGATAATGCCCTGACTTTAAAATTCCACCAAGACGCGAAGCTCGCTTCAGCAAAAATTATTGCAGCTGAATGGGATGACCATATGCGAGTAACACTTGATAATAAGCAAATTTTCGCCCATTTCGACGGAGTTTATCGTGAAACAGACTATGAAGCTCCGCGAGGTAGTTGGGAATTAGGCCATTCGTGGAAACTAGATCACGTTATCGATATAACAGATAAGGTGAGGGATTCGGTTTATAACGAACCCGACCGCGAAGTGACCATGGCTTCGCGTGTTTGGGTTGGGGGAAAAGGTGAAGGCTATTTTCAGGTTGAATTAACGTTCGAAAATCTCAAGCTCGAAGATAAACATATCCAGGAACCGGCCGGATGTTACGACGCGGTGAAAACCCCGGACACCTTCTGTCGTTTTGACCGATTTGCGGATATAGATGTGGGTACAAAGCGTCTTCCTAACGACATTCTTGATTTGGCGAAGCCACTATACGATGGGGATAAAAGTTATCTGACCTGGAAGACAAACTTGGAAGGTTACTTTTGTGATCCGTTAGCAAAGGAGAAACTCTGTGCTTACGATGCAAATGGAAATATCATGAAGGACCAAGCAGGGAAAAACCTTTGCTACACGTATAACGACATCAAAAATATGCCTGACGCTTGTGCGCAGTATAAGAATGACGCTGTCTGCACCATGGATAAACAGACTTGTGCAGAAGGATGGCTCGATAGTGGGACAAACACTTGCTATATGTATGAACAGAAATGGACATGTGATCGTGGCAACGATGTTATTCGTGAAGTGGAATCAGAGACCAATTCATGTGTGAGTATGATCCCTTGCTCTGGCGGTACCTGTGAAACAGGCCGAAAAGGGGAGAACGGTGATTTCGGTAAGGTAGCAGCCTACAGTAACATGGTCCAGTACATGCAGGGGGAAGCTAAATGTACCGACCCGAATGATCCCAACACATGTGTTGTCTTTGAAGGTAAGAAAGAATGGTGTGGACGTTCAGTCGGATTTGTCAATGGATTAGCAAAAACAGATTGTTGTGAAGCTCCCCAAGGTACGGCTAGTCCGTTACAAGCAATCGTCTACGCCGGTTCAATGATGAGGAATGCGAACTGGGAATATATTAGTGGTAAATTAGCTGCATGGACAGGAGGGGAAACGGGTACGTGGTCTACCATGGCAAATGCGGTAGGTGAATGGACAGCTACAGCTGGTAAATCTATTGGTCAGATGTGGAGTAATATTACACAGCCTATTACCTCTGCATACGAATCAATTGCAGGAAACCTGAGCCGTTGGGTTGGTTCTACCAGTGTGTCCGGTAGCGCTGCATCAACGGGCGGGCAGCTAACAAAAGACACAATGCAAACATTTGGCATGGGGGCAATTAAACAACAGTTAATGAACAAGGCTTATGAACATATGCCAGCAACTATCAGAAACTTTGTGTTTGACCAAACCGCAACACAAGCTACTGGACAGGCAGTATTTTCATCTGCGGTAACAAACTTTATGCTGGCTCTTAACATTATTGGTTGGATATATACTGCTTACCAGATAACCAAAATGCTTCTTGAGATGCTGGTAGCTTGCGATCAAAAGGAAATGGAAGCCTCAATACATAAAAACCAGAAGTCATGTTTCACATTAGACACTGATCGATGTGTGAAATATCTTAACCTTGGTTTCACAAAAAAATGCGTTAAAAAGGCGACAGATATGTGTTGCTACAACTCGATGTTGTCACGAGTCATAATGCAACAGGCATACCCTCAATTAGGGATAGATCCTGTAGTCTCAAACTGCGCGGGGCTGTCAATTGTGCAAATACAGAATCTCGATTTTGATAAGATAGATCTTACTGAATGGATTAACGATGCAGTACAAGTCGGAGAAGTCCCTGATCAATACTCCCAGTTTTCTGAAGAGTCGGTAGCACAAATGCTTCCATATAAGAACAACGACTATATAGGAACAACAGATCGCACGATTAAGGCGATGGAAGGAGAAGATAATATGATTAAGGCTAGACTTGAGCAAACTCAGGCGATAAAGGAAGAAAATGTGGATTGTAGTTATCTCCCTCGTCCGGCGATTTGTGAGGTCGGGTCGACCAGCAAAGATCCGTTGACAGGGAAGGAGTTACCAAAATATTAAAAAAGGGGCCGAAATGGCCCTTTTCTTTTATCCCAAATTCTACATTACCATTTGCCAACCAGTGTTTTTTCCGGGAACCCTTTATTCCCCGTTTCACCTGAGAACAAGTAGTAATCTTTCCCATTAATAGATACGCTCGGCATGCGAGGAGAGGTTTTCGGATTGTTAGGACGTAAAATGAAGCCATTAAATCCTTTAGAACCTTCATCCATCGTTGTTGGAATTAGCGTATAACGGATGAGGGAATAATTACCTTTAGGCAAATTGAGTTGAGACAGCTCCGGTCCAGTAGCCGGACGAATCGTCTAGTAATCAAATACTCAGTCACCAAAAGCGGTATCTTTTGATGGTGTTGTAGCTAATACACAACTGTCGAATTACGCAGAAAAAATCAAAAAGCTGCTATGCACCCAGATAAAATTTGCGCCAGTAATCGGCAAGGGGGAATTTACTAAGGATTATAATCGTTTTGTAAAACTAAAGAGGGACGTATGGGTATGCCACATCTGAACGAAAAATAATCATTCCCAATATGAATAGAGATAATATTCTTATTGCAGTACCGGGGAGTGGTAAATATTTTACGCTGATTCAGCGGGTAATTGAGATCCTGAGAAATCATCTATTTTGAAAAAGATATATAGGATGCAGAGTTATGATTAATAAGGAACAGTGACGAGGAGCAAATTAATAACCAGGACAGTATTTACATCTGACATTTATTGATGTATATATTAAACGCTAGATAAAAAAATTAAAAATAAAGCAGTGCCTACAAATTAAATAGACTTAAATGCAGTACTAAACAGCTCCAGACCCATCAAAACGGGTTTTCAAACTTTAGCCGACAAAAGCGGCCAGCTCTGATATCAGGCTGAAGGACATCACCGTAAAAAGTAATAAAGTTTACTTTTGTCGCTGATGCGATTTCGCACATCTATAGTCCGGCTAATCCGATTTTCTCAAATCGTAACGAGTCTATAGCTCCAATTGGAGCTATAGCAAGTTGCGTACTGTCTAATGCCAGATCAGTTTAAAATCAGGCGGTTTATTTTCTACGGGAGATAAACGACAGACGAAAGTCTAGATTCAATCAATACACGACAGTGTCTGATTGTTGACTAAATTATGTGTATAGGTACTAAACATGACAACTTTAAACCCCAAAGATAACCATGCCCTCGCGTTAGCCCTGTCTCAAACTTATGCAAGCATCTATGGCGAAGCTAAGTCTGAGGAAATCTATAAAGACCTGCGAAACGCTTTCAATGATGAAAATAGTGACGCAGAATTTGCAGTAGTATTTCAGCGGGATAAAGCAATAGTGTTAAAGCTTAATGCGTTAACTCCGTTGCAAAGCATTGGCAATATGGTTTCTATAAACAGTAAATATTACCATGTGAATTGCAAGAAATTAGATGTTAAAGAAATTGATTTTAACAAAGAGGTAGAAATGCTGCGATCTTTTCCTGTTATCCGTATGGTAAAAGACAAAAAAGAGTTTAATAAAAAAGTTAGCGAACAATTTGAGTCTTTTGGTCTGAACGAATATTTAAATGCTGAAGACCTTCATTACTCATTTGCTAAAGCTAAAGAGTTAAATAATGAACGTTTGAGTGCATGGTTGGCTGATATTATCGACAAGCAACGCAAATATATTTTGCGTGAGCATTTCGTTAAGGTTTCTGAAGCACACTATGATTCACTCGACGATTTCAACAATGCAGTACGTCCTTTGATGTTAGAACTTGGTTTTCCTGAAGAGTTGGTGAATCATTCATTTAACTCACTGAAACTCCATGATTCGAAATCTTGGGATTATACAGTTGCTAAGCAAATCGAATTTCTCGCTAAAAAGGAATATTACCTTATAGAGGAACGTATCAAACTTGAAGCTCTCAAAGAGAAATATAAGGTTTTATCTGACGATGATGCTAAAGATACGAAAAACGATTCAACTAACAAACGCAAAATAGGTTTTAATGTCTTTAAGATTATTGGCTATGTGTTTTGGTTATTGCTTAATAAATTTATTTTCCATTCTCATGAATAACCTGAAAATGGAGGACCTTTACAGGAGCTTCTCTTTTATATAGAGAGGAGTAGAACATGACATTTCTTGGAAATATAAACAAAGTGTTGGTATCAGGCATTGTCATTTGTATGCTGGAGATATTGCATTACTGATTAAACGGGTAAACAAGCGGAAAGTGGTGACAGAGGATGATGAAACGGATATTGAATGTATTATCCAGATCAAAGTTCCTCCAGAATTACGGGAAGCAAGTTTTATAGATGTACAAACTGGATAGGTTTGGTCAACCAAATTCTAAACAGAACTGATACCCCCCAATAAGGGAGCAATCCCTTACCATGGGATTCTCCCTATGGGATTCCCATGCAAATAAAAAAGGCTTTTATAGATGAACATCAAATGGACTTTTCGATCTGATTAAAGAACCTGATGATAACCAGCCGGATGATTTATCATTCGGTATTAATATTTAGCCGGCCTCTGGCAGAAAAGGTGATCGTAGTTGTATCTGATGGTTAAATCCTTCGTTTCCTGTTATTAGGAAATGAGAAAGATATTATCAAGACAAAATGGATAGATTTTTTCTTTCGCAGAGGATGGTAATTATATTCATGTTGTAAATTCCTGACCTAATAAGGACTTCGCTGAATATTTTCATATACCTTTTAAAAGTGTCAGCCAAATCCGTCAGACTAGGACATTTCTGCTCCGGCTGTAATACAGGAAGCAGAGTTTTAGGCGTTGAAGTCGCAGGAATTGGTATTGCCACTGAAATTGTAGAAGATTTTTCAAAAGAATCATTTGTTGTAGTCAATGACCTGTCACAACTCACCAATTCTATAAGAGATTTGGTGTTTAAAGTGCTGGCGTCGTAACTAATAAACTACTCCCGATTGGGGCATATAGTCCCCAACCGGGATCTTTTGCTCTTTGAAGGACGTAAGGAGCAAACGTATGGCGAATATAAAACAATACCGTATAGAGATAAAAGACAGCGGCAAACAGCAGGAAGCCAATATTTTCATTCGGGAGGGTGAAGAGGTTGATGGAGCACTTCCAAAAGAGATAACAGTCAGAAGGGTTATGTACCCCGCAGGCGATCTCAATAAGAAAGAAGTGCTTGTTGATCGTTTTATCCGAAAGCTTGAGAGTAACGGTTTCAAAAAAGAAGTCTAAGTTAACGGGATGGCTTTTACAGCATCCCTCATTCATTATCTGCGTTGTGGGTTTCTTTATGTCTTCTGTATTTCAGAAGGCATAGTGAAACCCACAATGCTAGTTAAGAGAGTACACTATGACCTACGCTGTTGCTGCATATCACGCGTCTCCTAAACAGACTAAACAAAGCTTGCAAGAACTTACTCAGGAACTAATAAATCGGGTTCACGCTCGAATTGTCGGTGTGAATAGTAGAGAGTTTGTTTTCTCTAAAATACCCACTTTTGCAAAAGCAGTTGATATAGCGCCTAACCAAATACCCTGTCAGTTTACTTGTGCAGGGAAAGCGAAGTTCCGCTTTTATGGTAAAGAAGCTTATACCGGTAGTACAATTCACAATGACTATCCGGTTAATAAGTTCTGCAATGGAGTTGATATTCTGGCCGAGTTTTATGGATTGTCCAACTATCAGACATGTAAACAAATATTGGCTGACTATTTTGGAGATGATATAAACGTGCCATTATCAGGCGCTGATATAAGAAATATCCAGACTTACCAGAATATCGTTAAATCATCGGTCGAACTGACCGATGAAGAAATAGATAAACGGGTAAGAAAACTTGAAGCAGTTTATCACTATACAAAACCAGTAACAGCTGATTCTGCGGTGTGGCGTTATCTCAGTAAGCGCGGCTTTAAACGCGTTTTGAATAAGCTGCCTAAAGATATCGGTTGTAATCCCAAGTTATATTACTGGGACAAGGCGAATGAAAAAGGGATTCAAATGCCTGCAATGGTTTCGATTTATCGGGACAATAAAGGTAAGAATCTGACTATTCACCGCACTTTTCTGGAAAGAAATGGTGATGGGGCAAAAGTTGATTGTCCAAAAATGATGATGAAACCGTCAGCTAATATGACTGGCGGGGCGATTCATCTTTATGAACCACACTATGATCAGGCTTCTAAAGTCTGGACCTTGGGTGTTTCAGAAGGTGTTGAAAACGCGTTGTCAGTAGTAGAGGCGACATCTATTCCATGCTGGGCTGCAAGTTCTGCATGGTTTATGGAATACGTTGAGATACCGGACAATATTCTGCCTCCCCCTAATGTGAAAGCCATCAACTTTTACATATGGGCGGATAAGGGGCGTGCGAATGAACAAGGTGTTTATGTCGGGTTAGAAGCAGCATTAGCTCTGAAAACCCGTATGACCGCGCTGTTTGAAAAGCGCTTTCCGGCTGCACAGCTGACGATTGAGGTCTTCGAACCAGTACAACCGATTCCCGAAGGGAAGAAGGGGATTGACTGGAACGATGTGCTGCTATCTAAGGGAGCTGAGGGATTTCCGGTTTGTTGGGCTTCTGAATTACTCGACCAGCTGAAATAAAAGGTAACTCCCCTGCATTTGCAGGGGTTTCCCTTTTACGAGGAAAAATCTACTGTTGTACATAAATATGTAATTGCTGAACTTAAAGTTACACTCAGTTTGCCTCAGAACAATTCTGGAATTTTAACTTTGAAGACTTTCTAAGATATATATACCCAATAGATTTCAAG
The DNA here is from genome assembly GCF_001280945.1 of Photorhabdus heterorhabditis. Taxonomy (NCBI): domain Bacteria; kingdom Pseudomonadati; phylum Pseudomonadota; class Gammaproteobacteria; order Enterobacterales; family Morganellaceae; genus Photorhabdus; species Photorhabdus heterorhabditis. The sequence goes on from NZ_LJCS01000011.1 coordinate 61,167, forward strand.
ATGCATCGCGACGGCAAGGGAGCGAATCCCCGGGAGCATAGCTAACTATGTGACCGGGGTGAGAGAGTGCAGCCAACAAAGAAGCAACTTGAAAGATAACAGGTATATCTGAAAGGCTTATTCGTACCTACAATACGTTATCTGATGTGTCTATGGCGTAGTATCGGGTTCAGGAGGTCAAGGTCAATGACAATTTATTCGCTAAAGATAACAGCTGAAGAGGAGTATAACTCCTTTCATCAGGAATGAAGATATGTTCATTGATGCCGATGATGATGTCAGCGAAGCTTACTCGACTATGACACTTACGCCAGTTATGACGTAGATGGCAAATTCAGTCTTTCAGAAAGGAGGGGGTACATGTCTGAAATGGTATGTCAGCTTCTATCTGATTTAGGCGGACTTAATAGGAAAACAGCATACGTTCCCCTTATTACACTTTTAAAACGCGGATTCCGCGTTTTTTTGCCTACAGAAAAGTAAAAACCCCCTCAATCTGTCCCTGCCTAGGAAAGCGTGTACGTATAATGTCCATGAACAGGAGGGGCTATGCTATTCACACACACAAGTTTCAATATAGAAAAATTGCTTTCTACCGCAGATGATAATTTATTTGAATATATCTTTGAGCGGCCTGCTGATGTGGTGAGAGCTGATTTAACTGAAAAGCTGAGGGCGGGAATTAAAATTACCACCAACGTGAAGTGCGATAATTTCTGTACCATAAGAGGATGTCAAGGTCATAAGATGGAAGACTGGTAGCTTATTTCGGTACGGACGTAAAATAATATTGTTACAACCCCTGATTCTAGCAGCTTAATTCTAACAAAAATAACTTTGGAACGGCTATGCAATCAACTTTAGATTATCTGACCTACGGAATTACAGCTGTTGTTTTTTTGTCAATCTATTTGGAAGGGCGGAGGACCCGATATCCGCGCATACTTTTTTATTTCAGCCTTGTGTTGTTGGCCGCTCTGGTTGTTATCGGTGGACTTAACTGGTGGCTTTACCGGTCGTTTTACGGGTTAATGATTGTCGCTTTCACGGTATATGCTCTGATTGGCACTCGGTTCAGATTGATGGTGTATTCATTACGGTTCAGTAAGCTGGTTGCCAACCTGAAAGATTGTGTGGAACAGGGGAAGCGGGTCATTCTGGTGTTGCCCGACAATGCTGAAGAAAAACAGGTACTGCTCAGTCTGCTCGCTGAGAAGATCCCCGCAGGCCAATATCTTTACACTCCATTTGCTCTCGGTCTGTCATCCAGTGATGTCAGTAACCAGCTAATCGCATTAAATGACCTTAATAACGGCTATGTGCTGGCCTGCGAAGACCAACTACAGTCCCGTACTTGGTTGAATCTGGTTGAAAATGGAGAACCTGAAACCTCTATTGCTGTGAACTTCCATCACATCCCTGATTTAGCGTGAGATACTATGACCATTAACAAAAATAGGTTAAACGACGTACCTGACATTGAGACACGTAACCAGCAGCGAGATACGCCTCTGAGTCGAAAAGCTCGAAACCACCTTTTACGGACAAAAGAAATGTTCGTCAGGCGTGGTTTTACGGCGATTGAAAACGAGAAAATCATTCTTGCGTATCTTGAAGAAAATATGCCTGTTGACATTGCATCGACATTTTTTGATCACCGACTAAAGAAGCAGATACAGGATTCGGTGATATCTGAGCGGTACCAAACAGTTTTGCCCGCATGCCAAAATATGTTCTCATACAGTCAGGCTCACTCAAAGATATAGGCGATGATAAAAGAGCAACCATCCATGGAACGATTCACCAAAGAACAAATTACGTTAGCTCTAACCTGCTGGCTTCTGTCTGATCCTGATTACCGGTGGGCAAGGACTATGTTTAATCCTGAGCGAAACAACCCGGCTAAAGAATCAAGATGTTTCTTCCGTTTTACCCTTAGTGAAGATGGGTTCGCTTCCGGAGAAAATGTGGGTGGCCTAGTTGTCTGTACTTTTTCGTTTGATGGTACTGAGCTGGACAACGATGAGTTAACCCAATCTGAAGCAATGTCGATCCTTTTTGATAAGGTGATTAATGGTCTCCTGATGTTCACATCTGAATATCTTGAGATGAACGATAAGCTAGCGTACGAGCTCAAGGATCAGCTGATTGCATTTAATCAGCAAGAAGGGTGTCATATTGTGAATGGGTGGACAAGCAGCAACGATGTCTTGGAACAACTACTGCTTCCTCGGCTGATAATTTTCAGTCAGGATTCACGAATGCTGCATTAAGGGGCCTATGAAAAACAAACTTTACCTCCTCGAATGGAAATTATGTTCGACCAGAGTCTGGTTAACTTGGCTGGTCCTGTGGGGAATGGCGAGTTTCACCCTGCTCAGTGCATTGATGCTGACAAGGCATCTGATAGGAATAAATCTGCCCTATGAGTGGTTTTTGTTATGGCTCTTTCCGCCTGTATTGATAGGAATAAAGTGCAGATTGACCGAACAGGGCAGCTATCTGTATCACAGCGTCCACTGGTTTAGTCTGCGCCTTTTTAGTTACAAAACGGCAGTGCTGGACGGTTACTGGTCTGTTGACAGGGTCGGTGGCCGGTACCGTATGAATAGGATCACGCGTGCAGGGAAAATCATACATTACCCGTGGCGTACCCGGGAAATACCGTTATTCATGCCCCCGAACGGAGCTGTATTCAAATCGTTTAAGGAATCGTCATGACTCTCGAAGAATCGCTGCACAACGCAGCTCTGACAGGGCTACTCCATTTCAGACAGGTCGAAATCAAGGCAAGAGGAATAAGGAGGATTTACGCTATGTCTGATAAGCTACGCTCTTTAAGGGATCATATCTTCAGTTGCATTGACGATTTGTATAATTATTACCACCGAAATCTGTGTTCCTATGGGACTGGTAAAAATCAGAAAATAGCAGCGAAAGGAAACTTAATATGTTGTGGATCTCGACCGCCGTTGAAAACCTAGGGAAAAGGGTATTCCGTGTTGCCGTATGGGCTACAAAGCATTGCTTGGAGGCCCATCATAAAATGGAATATACCGTCGATATGACCAGCGCTATCAATCCTAAATCGCAAGATGAATTAAGGGTAGAGCTTCTATGCGGCTTTTCATTTCTGCTAAGTCGGACCCATAAATTGGAACCTATGCGTGATGGCCGTCATCTTATGTGGCAAACAGCATCGACCCAGCTCCAGCATTTTCTCCTGAAAACCGAAGTGACAGACGATCTTCAAGAGTTGTTGGAGTATACACATACCCGCTTCTACGGTGTCAGAATGATGCCAATGCAATTAACTATGCGGAATGTAGCACTGTCTGAATCCAGTAAATCCTGGTACAAAACGAAATTACCTTACATCACGGTAAGAGAAGTCTTGAATTCACCTATTGGTGATATCGAAGTGACTCAGTCCGCTCTTGTTAAATTTGCGAAGCTGTGTATGCACGACGCAAATGCAGGTGCAATTCATCTCTTACAAAAACGTCTGAATACTCCCGAACTGAAGGAATACCATCTCCCGGATGCAGTCAGAGAGCAGAAGATCCAGCGCAATGGTGCAACCGAATTTTGCATTTATTTTCATGCTCTCTTTCCAACTGTGAAATTTCAGCTAGTAAAAAGTTATGAATCTAACTGGCGACTGGTGGATGTATACAGCTTCGATCATCGTAAAAAACATCGGGCACAGGCAAAAATTAAAATTCATAACGTATAAGGGGTAATTATGGCACTGGTGTTAATGATGTGACTAATCGCTTATTGTCTCAAAGAGAACAAACCGTCACTGAATATTTCCAGCTCAAGAAATGGATAGGTTAGTGACGGCTTAACCAGAATTCAGGCTAATTACTATGATACAAGCTTATTATGTGAATCTACCAGTCATTATAATTAACTACATTATTTATAACATTTCGCTTAATGGAATTGCCATTTTTATCAAAATATCGACTGGGCCAAATAACTGAAGGAGCTATTCCGAGTCTGTCCACAATAATTTTTTCTCCTTTAGGCCATTGGCGAGCTAATGTATTTGAGAGTGTCGATGAACTGAATCCCGATTCCCGTAATAATGCGGTAAGTGCTGTGCCACGTTTGTGCAATGCAGCAATAATATCTGCTGGGTGCCAGTCGTTTTGAGTCTTTATCATATCAGCTTACTTCTCCCATGAGTTTATACCCTTCATCCTTTAAGTTGCTGCTTTGTTGGCTGCGCTCCCTTGCCGCCGCGCTGCAAATTGAAATCTATTGGGTATATAGGCAATCCACACTGAAAATGAGTAGGCAAATAGCGGATATCCAAAACCTTTAATAGCTTACGTTATCAGCAAAAGTGGATACGACATTTCTTTTAAGCCCAGGCTGACGAAACCTGCGGTACCAACAACACAAAAAATTGTGCCTAATAGCATGGTTCGTTTAGCCCCAAATGCCTCAAAAAATACGCCAGCAAACCAAGAAGATATGGCTACACTTATACCGTAAATACTAAATAGTGTGGAAATGTCTTGGATACTTAATCCATTATCTACCAGATAGGGGCTTAGCCAGCCTATTTCTATTCCATTACCAACCATAAAGGCCAGGATACCCAAATATCCCCATGATAATGTGCTAGGTATACCTATTCGTCCTAAAAAGCCACTCGTATTCTGCTTCATTTCAAACCTTACAATTAAATATTTTTTCAGCATTCAAAATTTTTAAATATTTAGACTGATGAATATCATAGCTAACCCGAATTCTGGATAAGAAATTGACGGGGAGCATGTTACTGGAGCAAAGTTTTGGTAAACGCCTAGATTTGGTAAACGCCTAGAATAGTGTCGCACCTTCCGTTTTGGTGCTGCTGTGCAGTTATTTGACTCAATCAAAAGAAAAATCCACGGGGATTGCTTTTATTGATTCCGCGAGTTTGCGTGTGTGTCATAACATCTGTCTCCCTCTTAATCACGGCAGGTGTGATGGATGCGTTCAAGTTCGGCTTTTTGTTCATCGGTAATGAATATTTTCATGACTGATACCATGAGCTTCATTTTGGGGAAAATCAAGCAGTTTCAATGAGCAAGGGTATATACCCAATGGATTTCAAAATGGATCGCGACGGCAAGGGAGCGAATTCCCGGGAGTATAGATAATTCTGTGACCGGGGTGAGTGAGTGCAGCCAACAAAGAGGCAACTTGAAAGATAACGGATATAGAAAGAATGGTCTAGGTAATGACTACGAGTTTACTATCAGTGAATTTGAGTTCGGTTTGTTGGATATAATAGAGTCAGGTTGATGATGTTGACAATACACTGCATCTATATATTTTTCCTCTTTCATCACTGTGACATATTTATATTAACCAATAGGGATATGTTTAAAATATATTGAGTGGATAAATGTATTCCATTTTTAGCTCTACCCTTTTGCTAAAAAAACAGCAAATAAGATATGGATAATGTAACTTCCTTATGCACCAAATCTGGATGGCTAATAATTTAAATTAAAACAATGACTTATGCCGAGGTTAATGTCGCTATTTTATTTTCAGTGATGATAATAAAAGTGGTTATCATTTGCATTTGCATTTTTTTTTGGTTGTTTATATAATTTCTCAAGTATTTTACTAATGGATGGTAAAAGCATTTCTGCCGGTATTACTACCCGCTTTTTCTTGGAGATTATCTATCTATGTTAAAACATGGCGTCACCACTATTGCTGTGTTATCTGTCTTTTATTCTCATCAGAGTTTGGCAAATAAAAATAGCAAAACAGATTCGTTAGATACCATTGTTGTAACTGCGGAGAAAGTTTCGGCAGATCAGCAAAAAACAGCAATAGGTATGACAGTATTATCTGATTTTGATGTTGAGCGGAAAGGGATTGAAAACTTTTATGAAGTTGTTTCAGAAGTTCCTAATTTATATATGATAAAAGCAGGTAACCCATCTGATGCTGGGTTTATTTCATTACGTGGTGTGACGCCTGGAATGGAAGGGGAACAATCGGTCGGCTTCTTTACTGACGGTGTATATAGCCATTCATTTGATACTGAATTACTGGATATTGAACGTATTGAAGTATTACGCGGTCCACAGGCAACATTATATGGCCGCAATACTGAAGCAGGGGTCATTAATATCATTACCAAAGATCCCGATCCGGTAACAGAACGGAAATTGGGCTTTTCATATGGTAGTTATAATCGTTTGCAAACTACTGCTATTTTAGGCGGTGGTATTGATGAATATGGCGATTGGTCTTACCGTACAGCATTACGTTATTTGAATAGTGATGGTTATTTTAAACGGGATTATGATAATAAAAAGAATATAAATAATGTTAATGATTTTAACGGCAGATTTAAGCTTCGCTGGCAGCCATCAGATGGGCCGTGGGATATTATTACTACGTTTGATGCACAAAACCGCAGAAATGGAAACGCTTCATTTGCACCGATCGATAAAATAAAGAGAGGGACAAAATCGATAGATTCTGACTATGCAGGTAAATCAGACGCTAATATTTATAAAGGATCTATTAAAGCGGTCTATCAATGGGATCGTATGGATCTGACTTCAATTAGTGCATATACTTCAGAAGATAAAAAAGATTATCAGGATCTCGATTTTACCCGTAAATCCCTTTCAAAATTGCTAATTGATCGTAAACAAGATTACTTTTCTCAGGAATTACGTCTTAACTCCAAAAATACCGGGCCATTTAACTGGCTGGTTGGTATGTATTACTTTAATCAAGATGATAAATTAGATATTGATTACAGGATGTTACCGGTCGGATATCAGATTAAAAATACCAACGTTAAGACTAATAATTATGCGTTGTTTGGTAATACCAGTTATTATCTAATGGATAATGTAGAGCTGGTTGCTGGGCTGCGTTATGATTATGAGAAAAAGGATCTGAAATTCAGAAAGACAGAAAATTTCTCAGGAATAACCAGAGAAAATTTGACTGATAACCTCTCGTTTGATGCTTGGCTACCAAAAGCTGGGGTCAATTATTATGCTACGGATAACGCTATGTTATATGCCAGTATTGCCCGTGGTTATAAAAGTGGAGGGTTTAACAGTTTAGCACCGAAGGATCAGCGCCGTTTTGATGCTGAATACACAACCAACTATGAAATTGGTCTGAAATCAGAATGGTTGGATAAGACAGTGCGCTGGAATACCGCATTATTTTGGATTGACTTTACCGATCAGCAGGTTGAAAAGCAATTTTATCCAGAATCCGTTACCCAGAATGCAGGGAAATCAATCAGTAGAGGGCTAGAGTCGGAAATTTCTTGGAGAGTGATTAAGGGGCTGACATTATCTGCTAATGCAGGTTTCAATGATGCTCACTTTACTGAGTTTAAAGACAATATTTATGATAAAAAGGGTAGCAAAATTGTAGGCGTTACGGATTATAAAGATAAACGTCCGGCAAATACGCCAAATTATACTTATGGCGTTGGTGTAGATTACAGTTTCCTGGACGGATATTTTATCCGTGCTGATTATAATGTTGCCGGTAAAGTTTATTTCGATAATGCTAATACTGAGAAGCAGTCTAATTACGGCTTGTTGAATCTTCGGGCTGGATATGAGACGCCAACTTACGATATTACGTTATGGGCAAAAAATCTGTTAAATAAGACTTATGTTACTCGTGCATTCCCAATGGATAACCCAATGACTGGAGAGAACGGTTGGTATGGTCGTGCAGGGGAGCCTCTGACTTTTGGTGCGACATTCAATGTTAAGTTCTGATAAATAGTAAACTTAATGATTATACTGGTCACCACAACAATCCCTGTTGTGGTGGTTTATAAGAGTAGTCAAACTCATTAACTACTTTTATATGCTATACATTGTTTATAAATTTTTCACTGCCTGCTATTACTATTATTTTAAATGATGGTAATAATTATAAGGAATTAAGGTATGAATGATAATAATAATTTATCAGGGTGGGTAAGAGATACTCTTTATTTATATGCAAATAAACAGCCTAACGAAACGGTTTTAAGATATTGCCTTAAGGATAATACACAAGAATTTAACTATAAAGATATTATCTGTCTCAGTAGCTATATTGCCCGCCATATAAGTTACCGCGAAAATGCTAAAGCGATTATTCTGATACCGGGTAATACTCAGTTTATTTTGGGATTCATAGCTTGTATTATCCGTGGTATTACCGCTGTCCCCGTTAACTTACCGGCCAGTCATCGTCTTGGACGAGTAGCGGATACAATTGATCATATCTTTGAAGATTGTCAGCCAGAATATATTATTACTTTAAAAAGCTCGGTTGATGAAATTGAGAAGCGGCAATGGCATGTAGGTCGTCAGGTTATTGTGCTTGATGATATTCTTACGGAGAATGATATATCAGAAATACCATCAGCTAATGAATATAAAGAGCTAATGTGTCCGAATGATGGTCCGGTATTTCTTCAATATTCTTCTGGTTCTACCGGTAAGCCGAAAGCTGTCTGCAATTTTGATGCAAATATGCAGGCCCAACATGAGATATTGCTTGAATTACATCGCGATTGCCAGCCACGAATTATTACGGCCAATTGGATACCGTTTTATCATGATATGGGCATGTTTTGCGGATTATTGACGCCACTATTATCTGGCGGTTGTTGCAACTTTATTTCTCCCAGCCATTTTACGGCTGATCCTGCCCGCTGGTTAAAACTGATTACTGATTATTCTGCAAATTCCACAGCCGCACCAGATTTCGCTTGGCAGCTGTGCGTTGATAGTATCACTCAAGAGCAGGCAGCAGAATTCGATCTCTCTTCGCTTAAAATGGTATTGAATGCCGCAGAACCTATCCGGGTTGAAACTATGCCGCAGTTTGCCCGTCACTTTTCTGTGTCAGGTTTTAACCCTTTGAGCTTTGTGCCCGCCTATGGTATGGCGGAAGCAACACTTGTCATCAGTCGCAAACCCGCCGGGATGCCATTCATTAGCCAGTGTTTTGATGCGGATAGACTTGCTTCCGGTTACGCTGTTCCTGCGGAAAATGGTCGTGAACTGGTGAGTTCAGGGCAGGTTGTCAGTGGATGGAAACTGCGGATTGTTGATCCTGAAACCGGTGAAATATTACCGGAAGGGCGGGTTGGTGAAATTTGGGTTGATGGTGATTCCAAAGCGCCTGGTTATTGGCAGAAACCCGAACTTAGCCGGCAGACTTTTATGGCTTGTCTTAATCAGTCTATAGATAAAAGCTATTATTTGCGGACAGGCGATTTAGCCTTTATCTGGCAAGGAGAGCTTTATATCTGTGGCCGACATAAAGATCTTATTATTGTCGCTGGCGAAAATTACATGCCAAATGATATTGAAGCCAGTATCGAGATGGGATGTGAAGACGTAAAAATTGGTGGAGTTTGTGCTTGCCAACGGGTAGAAAGCGGTGAGTTGTTTGTCTTTGCCGAAGTTTATCGCCACCTTGAAGCGACTAAATTACAGGTTATTGCCCGGCAGATTGCTGCCAGAGTCGCATCGGATTTTCAGCTTTCACTGGCGAATGTGGTGTTATTGCCTCATGGCGCGTTGAAAAAAACTTCCAGTGGAAAAATCCGACGTAAACAAATGTTGGCTGATTTTGAGAATAGCCAACTAAAAGTGCTCTTTGCTTTGCAGTCTGATATTGACAAAAAAGAAGCTTCTTCCTTGCCCGGTTGGCTTTATCAGCTTCTTTGCAGTTTGCTTCATTTAGATAACCCAAATCCTGCCTGTGGTTTTGCTGAATTGGGATTAACCAGCCTGTTAGCAGTCCGCTATTGCCAGCAGATAAATAAAATCTGGCGTTGTAATCTAACCCCGGCGGATTTATTTGCTTACCCAACTATTACTCAGTTGGCTAAATATATTGATAAATTATCAGATGAAAAAATCACGGTATCTGCCACAAAATCTGAATCAACCGGAAATAAACAGATTGCAATTATTGCGATAAGTTGTCGCTTACCGGGGCAAACAAGTAACAAATGGCAACAATATGGGCAATGGTTGGCAAAAGCAGAGTTAGCCGTTAAAGCCAACAATTCAGAACTTCGTCAGTTTGCGCTTCCTATTGGCGCTCTGGAACATATTGACCAATTTGACGCCCGTTTCTTCAACATTTCAGGTCGGGAAGCACTATTACTTGATCCTCAGCAGAGGCTATTGCTTGAATTAAGCTGGCATCTGTTCGAACAGGCCGGATGGTTGCCGGAGCAACTGAAACAATCGGATACGGGTTTCTTTATCGGTCAGAGCGGCAGTGAGTTTGGTCAGCAATTACTGCAACTGAATAATCCTGAATATGCCAAAAGTTATTTGGCTACTGGGATTAATACGAGTGCAAGTTCTGGCCGATTAGCGAAGTTCTATGGAACAACCGGTCCTGCACTCACTATTGATACGGCTTGCTCTTCTTCTCTAGTGGCATTGGATACGGCGATTCGCAGTTTACAGCAAGGGCAATGCCACGCTGCTGTTGCCGGTGGCGTTAACATTTTACTGTCACCGCAGATTGAACAGACATTGATAAACGCTGGCATGTTATCGCCTAAGGGCCGATGCGCTACGCTGAGTGAAGACGCGGATGGCTATGTCAGAGGTGAAGGTGCGGCATTACTATTACTCAAACCTTATCAACAGGCTTTGGATGATGGTGATCCGGTGTTGGCCGTGATTGAATCCAGTTGTGTCGCTCAGGATGGTGAAAGTAGCAGCTTGACTGCTCCGAATCCCCAAGCCCAGTCAGCAATGCTTAAGCGATTGTTGGAACAGGCTGATATTGCGCCTGATGATATTGATTTGCTGGAGATGCATGGCACGGGTACCGCTTTAGGTGATCCGATTGAGTTACAAGCGATTGACAGTGTTTATGGTAAACGACACCAGCCGTTGCCGTTGGCCGCCTGTAAAGCACAGATCGGTCATTTGGAAGCTGCCGCAGGTGTGGCCTCTGTGGTTCGGGCTGTGGCGCAGATACAACAGCAACAACGGTTTGGTCATCCAACTTTGGCCTCGTTCAGTGCTAAATTGTCAGCGTTAATGCCACGTTATCGCTACAGTAAACAGACTGAATCCCACCGAATAGAACGAGTTGCGATCAGTTCATTCAGTTTTACCGGCACAATGGCGGGTTTAGTGCTGAGTAAAGCAAATTTATCTGACACCACTATCCCAGCGCCATTTGTTGAAAATGGTTTATTGCCGCTTTCAGCTTGTAGTGCATCAGCATTGCAGCAGATGGCTAATCAACTGGCGGATTTGCTGGAAAATCATCAGGAACAAGCCGGTGAATTGCTCAACGGTTGGTTGAAGAAACGTCATCATCATTTTGGCTGGCGGGCGCTAATCAGCTATCAGAATTTAGCCACTCTGATCGCGCATTTACGCCATGTTGAGCCAATTCAAGTTGATCGTGTAAAAATGTTAGAGAAGGGGAGTGATCCTTGTGATTGGTTACAAGGGCAATCCTATAACTGGGTTAAGTATGCTGGAAACATGCCGGTTAGCCGATTTACACTAGCACAACTTCCTCTCTATCCATTTAATCGTGACAGTTACTGGCCGGAAGAACTTCGTTTAGTTGTACAGGAAACACAGGATCAATCCGAATCTTGTTCAGGTCATACAGGCTTTGATTTCGTTATCAATTGGATAGCGGATGTGCTGGGAACTGAGCCTAACGCATTAGCAATGGATGATAACTTGCTTAATTTGGGCATTGATTCATTGCAGATGTTGGATCTGGTGGATGAGTGTAAAAAACAGCATGTCATTCTGTCATTATCTTCTTTATTCGAGCAGCCAACATTAGCTGCATGGCAACAGTGTTGGTTTTCTGCCGCTCAATCTGAAAATGTCTCAAAAGAGTCAGAACAGCCGGTTATAAAATGGAATGGCGAGCCTTTTGAACTCACTTCGGTTCAGCAAGCCTACTGGACGGGGCGGCAAAAAGAACAGACGCTGGGCGGAATCGCTTGTCAAGTCTATCTGGAACTGGATTGTCCGTTACTGAAGAACAGCGATATTGAATGGGCAGTGAATCAATTACATCAGCGCCATGATATGTTGCGGATGCGTATTACCGGTGATGGTAAAGGGGAGATTACGGTTTACCAGCCGGTATCCATTGAATCTTATGATTGGCAACAACTTTCACCGAGTTTATTGGAAGAGAAAAGATTCACGCTTAGGAAACGTCTGGAAACTAAAGTTGCAGATCTGACAATTGAAAGTGGATTTGGCGTGGTAGTAAGCCATACCGTAAATAGCAGTCGCTTACATATTAATATCGATATGGTAATGGCGGATGCTATGAGCCTTCAGATTTTGTTGAGAGAGCTCAGTCAGCTTATTTTGATGCCGGGTGTGCTTCTTCCTCAATTAAATTACAGCTTCCCGCAATATCTGTGTGAACAGGCCGCTGATAATCAGTTAATCGATAGTCGTCAATACTGGCAAAACAGATTGGCTGAGCAATTGCCTTTTGCGCCTCAGTTACCGCTGGCAGTTAAACCGGAACATATTGATAAGCCTGATTTCCATCATCGTCAGTGGAGTCTGGAACAACAGCGTTGGTTATCATTAAAGGAAATTGCCCGCAGCAATGGTATAACCCCGTCAATGCTGCTGGCGAATTGCTTTGCTGAGACATTGCGTGGCTGGGCTGAATCGCCGGATTTCACACTGAATCTGACTATTTTCAACCGTCGCGGAGAACATCCTCAACTGCTTGATTTAGTCGCAGATTTCACAACATTATTGTTGCTGGCTTGTCATACACAAGCGGGGAACAGCATCTTAGAAAATTGCCGGGCTCTCAATCGCCAGTTTATGTCAGATCTGGATCATGTGGATTACAGCGCGATTCAGGTTATGCGGGACTGGTCGCAGATGTACGGGCATCAAGTTCCCATGCCGGTGGTATTCACCAGTAATCTTGGCCGTGATCTGCTTAACGGTAATGAGCTGGGAGAACTGAATTATCTGGTATCCCAGACGCCGCAAGTCTGGATTGACTGCCAGGTGATGGAACATCAAGGCGAATTATTAGTCAGCTGGGATTGTGTCGATGGGTTATTCCCTCAAGGCATGCTTGATCAAATGTTTAGTTTTATGACTCATCTGATCAGCGCAATTACAGATAATTCTCAACTCCTTTTAAAGCCGGTTTCGCATTATGTCACGCCGGAAATTATTGAACAGCGTACAGAGCCTAAAGATCGTGATGGCATGCTGTTTACGCCACGTTTGCTGCATCGTCGTTTTTATGAGATTGCTGCATTGTGGGCAGATTCACCAGCAGTTATCACGCCTCATCAACGACTCAGTTATGGCAAACTTGAACAGGATGTACTGGAACTGGCTTACAGGCTGAAAGAGCAAAAAGTAAAAGCCGGAGATAACCTGGCATTACTGTTGCCAAAAGGTACAGAGCAAGTTGTGGCTGTTTTGGCTTGCTTGAGTGTTGGGGCGGTATATGTTCCGCTGGATGTCGCGCAGCAATCAGCCCGTTTACAGACCATCATCAGTCAGGCGGATATTTCGTTGATTATTACAAATAACGAATATCAGGAGCTTGTTAGTGGTTGGTTTGATGCGGTTCTGAATATTGAGCAGACAGGTGACTCACGACTGCCATTATCACAGGTGATTTATGGGGAACCGGAACTTTCTGCTTATATCATCTTTACTTCTGGCTCTACCGGTACACCTAAAGGTGTTGTGGTATCTCATCAGGCTGCCGCTAATACAATTGATGATATTAATCGCCGTTATGGTCAGCAGGAAAAAACACGGGTATATGCCCTGTCGGCACTGAATTTTGATTTGTCGGTGTATGACATTTTTGGCCCTCTCGCGTCAGGGGGAGCCTTGGTGATGCCTGAGATAGGCCATGAGCGGGAAGCAAAACAGTGGTTGGAACAGCTGCATCAGGAACAGGCGACAGTCTGGAACAGTGTCCCTGCGTTGTTTGATATGTTGCTGGTGGCTGCTGAAAATGATCCTCGTGGCTTGCCGGATTCATTGCAACAGGTGTTGTTATCCGGTGATTGGGTTGGTCTGGATCTGCTTCCCCGTTTGCGTGAAGTCGGCAGTCAGGCTCAATTAACGGCAATGGGGGGAGCGACGGAAGCGGCAATCTGGTCTAACGCGATTGATGTCGATGTTATCCCGTCGGAATGGCGCTCAATTCCTTACGGTTATCCGCTCTCTAATCAGCATTACCGAGTCATGGATTCACAACAACGGGATTGCCCTGATTGGGTCGCCGGAGAGTTGTGGATTGGCGGAAAAGGTGTAGCGCTGGGCTATTACGGCGATCGGGAAAAAACAGATGCTCAGTTTGTTCTGCATCAAGGGCAGCGTTATTACCGGACCGGAGATTATGGCCGCTTTTGGCAGGGAGGATGCCTTGAGTTTCTTGGCCGTAAAGATAGCCAGATTAAACTGAATGGTTACAGGATTGAACTGGGTGAAATTGAAACGGTGGCTTTACGTCACCCAGCAATCAGTAAAGCTGTTGCATTGTGTTTATCTGAACCACAGAAACATCTGAGATTATTCGTTGAAGGTCAGGTTATAACGGGTGATTCTTCAACATTCGCTGATGATATATTGCCTGAAATGCCATCATTTATTCAGGTAGAAAACAGTCAGGATGATGAACAGCATATCGCTTTGTCACTGTTGCAAAAGATATTGCTTGATTCTTTGCAACTGACATTCACTCAGCCGCAAAGTGCAGAAATACTTTACCAACAGGCAGGGGTGATACCTCGTTATCAACCACTATTTATTCAGTGGCTGGCGTGGTTGACGCATCAGGGATGGTTATCTGAAAGTGAAACAGGCTGGCAGTTGAATCATGGTTGGCAACCAGATAACAAACCGGTTCTGGCATCACGAATGGACAGAATTTATCAGGCGCTTAATGGGTATTGTGACTGGATTGTTCAAGTCATTCAGGGGAAACAGAACCCACTGATGCTTATCGACGATCCTGTATTGTCGCCGGAGGTTCTGGTTGTTGGTTCACCGGAAACCGAAGTGGTCATTACCCTTATTGCGGATCAAATCCGTCGGTTATCCACGATATTGCAGCGGCCTGTCAGAGTCGCAGAGCTGAATGGCCGCAGTGGTCTGTTTGCAGGCAAGTTACTCAGTCTATTATCAGATTTGGAGATTGAATATTGCTTGGTTGAACAGGCCGGTTCACTGCGTGAACTGGCGAAATATCGTCTGTCAGGTTATCCGCATCAGAGTCAGGTTTGCACAGTGCGGGAAACGGCAGATTATAGTGCCGATTTGGTCATCAGTAATAACGCATTGCATCGTTATGCCGATATCTGTCGGGGAATCTCTGATCTGCAAGTATTGGCATCTTCTGGCAGTGGCGTATTGGTGTTTGAAAGCCAATATCTCAGCCCGCTGGCACAATTAACGGTGTTACTGCTGCAAGATGAAAACGGTTTTACTGATCTGCGACAAGGTCAGCAAGATCCACTACTGGATAAGAAACGTTGGCAGCAGCAGTTGTTGCAAAGTGATTTACCCGTGCAGTCTGTCACGGTAATGGGTGAAAACTCTGTACTGTTGATGTGCAAAAACTGTCGTGGCAACGTTACGGTTAATCGCCACGAACTGACACAGCATCTGACAAATTATCTTCCAGCTTATATGTTGCCGCAGTATTTGCATGTTTTAGATAAATTACCATTGAGCGCTAATGGAAAAATAGATCGCAAAGCACTTGAGCAATTAGCTGTAGACGGGGCAGAACAGGAAATTCTGCAATCTGCCCAAGGTGTCGAATTGTCAGGAAAAGCCGAATATCTGGTGGCTAAAATCTGGCAACAGGTATTGGGAACAGAACCAATGGCTGACAGCAATTTCTTCCTGCTTGGTGGTGATAGTTTACATGCCACCCGTATTGTTGTGGCGTTGGAATCAGCAGGGGCTGTAGATGTCACACTGGCTCAGGTGTTCTCCTCCCCGGTATTGCGTGACTTTGCTCGTTTGATGACTTTTGCTGAACTGTCAAAAACAAAAGTGATGCAGCTGCAACATCAGGAAAGTGAGCGTTATCAGCCATTCCCGCCTACAGATGTACAACGTGCCTATCTGATGGGGCGTCAGGCTGGTTTCCGTCTCGGTGGGGTTGCCACTCATTATTATAACGAATACGAAGGCCAGCCTTTTGATGCAATGCGGTTAGAACAGGCTTTATCTGCCTTGATTGCTCGCCATGATGCATTGAGAATTGTATTTGACGAGCAAGGAATGCAACAGGTGTTGCCACAGCAGCCAAAACCTGCGCTAGACGTGATCCACTGTTCAGATCAGCAATGGTCAGAAGAAACCAGTAAATTGCGGGAACGCTTATCTCATCGGGTACTTGATCCGACACAATGGCCGCTGTTCCATGTGACGCTGATTCAGTCAGATAATGGGCGTAACCGCCTGTATATCGGGTTGGATAATTTGATCCTTGACGGTTTGAGTATGCGTATTTTCTTCACCGAACTTGAGCAGCTTTATCAGCAACCGGAAGGAGTATTGCCATCCGTTGGGATTGGTTTCCGAGATTATCTCACCACGGTGATTTCTGATGAAGAGAAGAGCCGTAAATCGGCAAATTACTGGCAGGCCCGGCTGGCAGAATTACCTGAAGCGCCAAAGCTGCCACTGATTTGTGATCCGCAGTCATTGGGTACGCCTCGGTTTAAACGTTGGCAATCTGTTTTGCCTCGGCAGCAGTGGCAAACGCTGACAGAAAAAGCCCGGCATTATCAAGTGACGCCTTCTTGTTTATTGCTGACTTGTTATGCACAAGTGTTGGCGAAATGGTCTGAATCGGCGTCATTGAGTATCAATGTGACGTTGTTTGATCGTCAGCCATTACATCCTGATATCAACCATATTCTGGGGGATTTCACTTCACTTCTGTTACTGGAATGTCATCATTTAACCGATGAAAACTGGCTTAACAGAGCACAGCGATTACAGCAACAGCTTTGGCAAGATCTGGCTCATACTGATGTTTCGGCTGTATGGGTTATCCGTGAATTGAATAAACAACGGCAAGTTACCGATTTGGCTATGCCCGTCGTGTTTACCAGTGCGTTAGGGGCAGAAGTCATGCCTTATCAAGAGAGTGCACAACCTTTCCCGCCGGCTATCTGGGGAATTTCTCAGACTCCTCAGGTTTGGATCGATCATCAGGTATATGAACAGGATGGAGAATTACGTTTCAACTGGGATGTGGTTGATGGCCTGTTCCCGCAAGGTATGATTGATACGATGTTCAGCGCATATTGTGATTTGCTGACGCAGTTAAGTGTGACCCCGGACTGGCGTACTCAGGTGAATGTAGCGCTGCCGATACAACAGCAGCAATGTCGTCAACGGGTTAATGATACGCATCAGGAATTGAGTTTTGCACCAATGCATCAGCGTGTTGGGCAGGCGATGACACAGTTTGCGGATCGAACAGCGATTATTGATGGTGAGCAGCAGGTCAGTTATCAGCAGTTAGAGCAACATGTGCAACGATTAGCCCAGGTTTTGGTTGAACAAGGCATTTGTGCGGGTGATTGTGTTGGTGTTGCGTTGCCGAGGGGTTATCAACAAATCGTCGCAGTACTGGCTGTTCAGTGGTTGGGCGCGGCTTATGTTCCAATCTCTGTCGAGTGGCCGGTACTGCGCCGGGAACAGGTTGCTCAGCAGGCGGGGTTGATTTGTGTTGTGGCGGATAGCCACTTGCAATGGACGGAATCTGTCGCAATTGTTGATATTAACCAGTCACCGCTGACAACAACGGTGATTCAACTCTGGCATTCACAAGCTCAAGATCTGGCTTACATTATTTTCACTTCTGGCAGCACTGGCGTACCTAAAGGCGTAGCGATCAGTCACGGTGCTGCGGTCAATACTATTGAAGCGATCAATCGGCAGCATTGTGTTGGTAAACAGGACAAAGTTCTGGCGCTGTCTGCACTGCATTTCGACCTTTCTGTGTGGGATATCTTTGGTGTGTTGTCAGCGGGAGGGACTTTGGTCACGGTACCTGAAACCTATTCCAAGGACGCTGCACATTGGTTGACTCTGATAAAACAGCACCAGATAACGTTATGGAACAGTGTGCCAGCCTTACTGGAAATGGCGCTGTTACTGAGTGAAAACGGTGAACAGGCCGATGCGCTTACTAGTTTGCGTCTGGTCATGCTCTCTGGTGACTGGATTAACCTTGCATTGCCTGAGCGTTTGAAACGCTGGATACCACAGGTACAACTGGTTTCTATGGGGGGCGCGACCGAAGCGGCCATTTGGTCGAATTACTGGTTAGTGGATGAGCTTGATCCTGAATGGAATTCTATTCCTTATGGATTACCGTTACCGAATCAGCGTTTCCGTGTAGTCAATGAACTAACGGAGGATTGTCCTGATTGGGTTGCCGGTGAACTGTGGATTGGTGGTCATGGTGTGGCGCTAGGTTACTTCGGTGATGATGAGCGCACTGCCAATCAGTTTATTTTCTGGCAAGGGGAGCGTTGGTATCGTACTGGTGATATGGGCCGTTATCACCCAACAGGCGTACTGGAATTCTTGGGACGGCGTGATCAGCAGGTTAAAATTTCCGGTTACCGTATTGAGCTGGGTGAGATCGTACAGGCTCTGAAAGGTTGTGATGGTATTGAAGATGCGTTGGTATTTGTTAATCGACGTGGCGAACGTCCATCCCTCTCAGCTTGCGTTTTAGCATCACAAGAGCCGGATTGGTCGCTGTTGCGGCAGCAACTGTCAGCACAATTACCAGAATATGCGGTTCCGGTCGAGTTTGGTTGGTTGTCTTGCTGGCCGTTGACAGACAATGGCAAGCTAGATCGCAAAATGATTGAGCAACAACTACGGCATGTTGTCAATCAAGCTATGGATACATTGCCGGAAAGCCCATTGGAAAAACAGCTGGCAGATGTGCTGTTGCCATTACTTAATCTGACGCAACTCAGCGTTCATGACAATTTCTTTGCCCTTGGTGGCGACTCCTTTATTGCAACCCGTTTCACTTCTGAACTGAGGCGGTGTCATAACATTGATTTGCCACTCTGGCAGGTTTTTAACCTGCAAACTATTGCACGTATGGCGCAACAACTACAATCCGCACCCGCAGAAGAAGCGGAAATGATTTTTGAGGAAGGTTCTCTATGAATAGCCAGGAAACGATACAGAAAAAAACAGTACAGCTATCAGCGCCACAACAAGCTGTTCAGCTTTTACTGCAACTTGAACAACAACAGGCTAAATTCTGGCTGGAAGGTGATGCGTTGAAGTTTCGCGCGCCTGAGGGAGTGATGAATCCTCATGTTATTGCTCAGTTGAAAAATTTGAAACCACAAATTGTTGCGTTAATACAGGAGTGGCAGGAACCACAGAGTTTTGTGATAAACCCGGCACAGAAGCATTTGCCTTTTGCTCTAAGTGATGTGCAGTCAGCCTATTTTGTCGGGCGTCATGCAATGTTCGATTATGGTGGTGTTGGTTGTCACGGCTATTTTGAGATTCTGACTGAACATTGGGACGTTAAACGCCTTGAACAGGTATGGAATCAACTGATCCAACGCCACGATATGTTGCGGGCAGTATTCACTGTTCAGGGGCAGCAACAGATTTTGCCGGAAGTGGATCGTTTTACTATTGATTGCGATTCCTCTTCGCAGGAAGAACTTCGACAAACCCTGTCTCACCGGGTTTATCAGACAGATTGTTGGCCTCTATTTGATCTGAAAGTCAGCCAAGCGGCAGGGAAATCCTGCCTTCATTTCAGTATTGATTTGCTGATTGCGGATTTTCTCAGTGTACAAATTTTGCTGGCAGAACTGTTAAAAGGTTATCAAGAGCCTCAGACAGAACTTGCTCCATTGCAGGCCAGTTTCCGTGATGTGATGGAGTTTGAGCGCCGCCGCCACCATCAGCGCAGTTATGCCAGCGCGCGTGAATATTGGTTGAAACGTCTGCCTGAGTTGCCGGCCAGCCCACAATTACCTCACCTTCCAGTACAAAGTGGCGTTGTTCCTCGTTTCAGTCGTTACGATTTGCAACTCACGATTAAGCAGTGGGAGCAATTGCAACAACATTGTCGTTTGCAGGGCGTCTCTCCTTCTGCACTGCTTTTGGCGCTATTTAGTGAAACACTTGTTCGCTGGTCAGAAACGAAATCTTTTTGCCTCAATCTGACCGTAATGAACCGCCGTGATCTTCATGAAGATATTCACCGGATGGTTGGGGATTTTACCAGCGTTAGCCTATTACAGGCGGATATCAGCCAGCCACTCTCCTTACTGGAACGGGTGAAAAATCTACAGGCGCAACTGTGGCAGGATTTGGAGCATAACGCATTCAGCGGTATTGAGGTGATGCGTGAGCTGGCACGACAGAGGGGAGCAGAAGCTGCGAGAATGCCGATAGTATTTACCAGTGCATTAGTTGGCGAGGGTAAAGAGCAGGCGCAGGATATTATCAGCCAATTACCGATGGATATTGAGATTGGCTATGGTATCAGCCAGACCCCACAGGTATGGATTGATTGCCAGGTGATGGCCCGTAACGGAGGGTTATTGGTCAACTGGGATATCATGGAGGGAGTATTCCCGCTAGACCTCATCCGCGATATGTTCAATTGCTTTACTGGCGCGATACATCAGGTACTGGAACATGTTGATGTGTGGGATCAGGTACTCGTCATTAATCTGCCTGAGTACCAGCAAAAAATACGGCAACAGGTTAATGCGACTGAGGAAGTGATTAAATCGGCGCTATTACATCAGGGTATCCTAGAACAGGCCGGTAAAACGCCTGATGCATTGGCGCTGATTGATGCATGTGGGCAGGTGACCTACCAACAGATGGTAACACGCGCCACAAAATTGGCTGCCTTTTTGCCTCAAGGTGGACATAGCGCGGTATTGATGGAGAAAGGTGCGGAGCAGGTTATTACAACCCTGGCGATTCTAATCGCTGGTGGTGTTTATCTGCCACTTGATATTTCACAACCGTTACCACGGATATTACAAATTCTTACTGATGCACAGGTTAGTGCAGTATTGACAGATAATGAAGTTTTAGCCCAACAGTTGCGGGAACAGGGGTTTAATGCTGCTAGCACAGAGAATCTGTCAGAGCTGGCAACGACTTCCGTTGTGTCAGTGAAGCAAAATGACCCGCATAATCTGGCCTATATTATTTATACCTCCGGGAGTACCGGGCAGCCGAAAGGCGTGATGATAAGCCATGATGCGGCGCTGAATACCATCAGCGATATCAATCGCCGTATGAATGTCACATCGACTGACCGCATGCTGGCACTGGCGAGGCTGAGTTTTGACCTTTCTGTTTACGATATTTTTGGTGTACTTAGCGCAGGTGGCGCGCTGATATTGCCGCAGGAGCAGGATTTACAAAACCCTGCACAATGGGCGCGGCTAATTGATAAGCATCAGGTGACGTTGTGGAACTCTGTCCCAGCGCAAATGACGATGCTGACCCGCTATCTGTCTGAAGGTGGGAAGGAATCCATTGGTAGCTTGCGTTGTGTGATGATGTCTGGTGACTGGATCCCGCTTAATTTGCCAACCGCTATTTATCAGCATGCGCCAGATGCTTATCAGTTCAGCCTGGGTGGGGCGACTGAAGCTGCTATTTGGTCAAATATATGGCCGATAGAACCTTCAAAAACCTATCACAACAGTATTCCTTATGGCACGCCATTGGCTAATCAGCAGTTCCGTATTTTGGATCTCCGTGGGGAACCTTGTCCTGACTGGGTTGCGGGAGAACTTTGGATTGGTGGCCGTGGTGTTGCCCAAGGCTATTGGCAGGATGAAGAAAAAACTCGCCATCACTTTATCACTGACAGCCAGGGACAACGCTGGTATCGCACGGGAGACCGGGGGCGTTATACCATCAATGGCATTATTGAGTTTCTTGGACGCTGTGATAATCAGGTAAAAATTCGTGGTTATCGGGTGGAAACGGGTGAGATAGAAGCCGTGTTGGAACGACATAATAGTGTGGCTCAGGCTGCGGTTGTCGTAAAAGGGGATAAACATAATCAGGAATTACATGCTTTCGTTGAAGCGGCGACAGAAAATTCGTTGGAACGGGCAGAAAAGCTGTATCAACGCTATGAGATGGCATTACAAAAAG
This sequence comes from Photorhabdus heterorhabditis, assembly GCF_001280945.1. Taxonomy (NCBI): domain Bacteria; kingdom Pseudomonadati; phylum Pseudomonadota; class Gammaproteobacteria; order Enterobacterales; family Morganellaceae; genus Photorhabdus; species Photorhabdus heterorhabditis. The sequence continues at coordinate 83,408 of NZ_LJCS01000011.1, forward strand.
TACGCTCAGTTGCCAGCAATATTGAAGCAACGATAGATAAGCAAAAGGTAGAAAAGCTGGTTTGGTTCCTTGATCGTGTAGCCCTGTTGCATATGGCGGGTGCGTTGGTAGATGTCGGTGCTTTACAGGCAGGAAAGTCTGCTACCCTCGATTCTGTGATGGAAAACGGCAGTATTGCGGCAGAAAACCGGCAATTAACACGCCGGTGGCTGAGAGCGTTGGTTCAGCATCAGCTAATTCAGCAGCAAGGTGAGTATTACCAGCTCAATGCTGATGTTTCAGAGTATGAAATCAAGCAGTGTTGGCAACAATGTTATGACTTGATGTCAGCATTGGATGATGACCAAGGCTTGCTTACCTATCTGGAACGCAGTAGCCAATGTCTGCCGGAATTGTTGCAAGGCAAAGAAGATCCGCTGAATTTGTTGTTCCCTGATGGCAAGTTGGATGTGGCGACCAAAACTTACCAAAACAATCTGATCAGTAAAATGATGAATCGCTTGTTGCTGGCTGCGGCTGAACAAAAAGCGGCTCAGATTAACCATGAGGAAGGGCGTTGCCTGCGGGTCTTGGAAATTGGGGCTGGTGTGGGCGGCACCAGTAACGTACTGATCCCGAAACTGGCAGGCTGGAAAGTCGAATATACCTTTACCGATGTTTCACCATTCTTCCTGAATGAGGCCAAATTGCGTTATCAGCAGTTTGATTTTATTCGTTACCGGTTGTTTGATTTCAATCGTACACCGGTGGAACAAGGGTTGGATTGTGGTCAGTTTGACATGATTGTCTCTTCTAATGTTCTGCACAATGCGGTTATTGCTCGTCAGGGATTAGAACATCTGCGTCAGTTATTGGCGCCGGATGGATGGCTGCTGGTGATTGAAGCGACACGGGATAATTACCAGTTGATGACTTCTATGGAATTTAAGCACGGTCTGAGTGATTTTGCCGATGAACGGCTGGAGCTGGATTCGCCGTTTATGCCGCAGAAAAACTGGCTTAATGCCATGAACGATGTGGGTGCGGAGACGTTATGGGCTTATCCGCCAGCAGAAGACGCGCTTTATCAATTGGGGCAGAGTTTTATTTTGGCGCAATTTAACCTCAATCGTAAACCATGTAGCAGCACAGAATTGTTGGCGTCATTAAAACAACAACTGCCTGCTTATATGGTGCCTGCTCGCCTTACCGTACTTGATCGTCTGCCTGTGACAGCTAATGGCAAAGTGGATCGTAAAGGTATGCCGGATTTACCGGAGCATAGCGGGAATGAACCAGTAGCAGAAAGCAACAGCAGTGACGAACTGGAACAGACCTTACTGACGTTGTGCCGGGAACTGCTTGGGCATAATAATATTGGTCTTGATGATGATTTCTTCGCCAGCGGTGGTGACTCATTATTAATAACGCAGTGGGTGAGCCGGATTCGTCAGGAACTTGGGGAAAATAACGTTCCGTGGGAAGGTAGCTTGCGTCAGGTACTACAGCAGCCAACTGTTCGTGCATTGGCGGCATTTTTGCGTACGCAGTCAGTGCAGGATAAGAGAGCATCAGATAACCATGCTTGTTTGACGTTGTTGAAGGAAGGTCATGGTGATCCGGTCGTTATTCTGCATGAAGGCAGTGGTACAGTACTGCCTTGCTTGCCTTTGACCGAAAAACTTTCCGGGCCGGTTTATGCGCTGAGTGTGGTAGATACAGAAGCTTTCCTGCAAATTCCGTCTGAGCAGTTAATTTCTCAATTGGCACGGCATTATCTGCGTGATATTCAATCTTTGCCTGGTCATTGCCATTTATTTGGTTACTGCATGGGTGGGTTATTGGCTTTTGAAATGGCGCGTCAGGCAATGGAAAATCAGACTCCGGTTGCCTCCGTAACGATTGCCAGCAGTTATCAGATCCCTTACCTGATTGATGACCCATTGATGATAGATATGGCGATTATCTGGGGATTGTCAGTGGAATGTCCGTGGCCGTTGCCTCAGGAACAACTGGAAACTGTTTATGAAGCTTTGCTGGCGGAGAAGCCAGAGGTAATTGATCGGCATTCCGTCGCTGAATATGCCCGTACCCGCGGAATGGATGCCTTTGCCGATGCTTATATGGCCGTAGTAGATATCCCGGAAGATCAGCGTTTACAGCAATTGGTCAGTGCTATTCGTAAAAATGAGATTGCTGAGAAAGAGTTGATCCGGATGTGTTCTGTTTTCCGTCACAGCATTCGGGGTGTTTGTCGTTATCAGCCAGACTATTTTGCCGGTGATCTGACGTTTGCCTGCCAAAATAGTGATACCTATTTGCTGCCTGCGCTCCAGCAGGACATGAAAGAATTCTGGCAACAATATTGTCTTGGAAACGTCAATTATCTTTCACTGAATGGCGACCATTTTGACTGTATTAAATCGGATAATGTGATGCCATTGGTAAACCATCTTGAGCAGAACAAAGCGCAGGTAAGCTAAATGAATTGGGATAGAAAAATTCTGGTAATAGGCGCCACGGGCGCAGTAGGCCGTTCTGTCGTTACCGCATTAAATCAATTGGGTTATCAGGTGTCGGGTGCAGGGCGTCGTCCCTGTGCTGAATTAGCTGATTATCATCAGATAGATTTATTTGATGAAAAAGCACTGACTGAACTTTGTCAGCCATTTTCTTTGATCATTAATGCCGCAGGTCCTGCTTCGCAAATTCAGGACAGAATCGCCAGAGCAGCATTGGCTTCGGCAACGCATTATCTGGATGTTGCGGGAGAGCCTATTGTTTGGCAGAAATTAGCCGCAGATGAGAAATTAGCGCCTTTATTACAGAAATCAGCTTGTGTCTTGGGCGCGGGATATGTGCCGGGATTTGCCTCGATTTTACCTTTTTTAGCGGCAAACCGGCTGAAATCAGTGAGTAAAATGCGGTCATATCTTGGAGGAATAGAACCTTTTACGGTGACTTCCGCCATTGATTTTATTGATAGCCTGAATGAGCAGAATGGTAAAGCAGGTCATATCTTATCTGGAGGAACGCTACAACGGGCAGCCATAGAAAAAAATGTTCAGCCTGAAACCGCTAACAGGGCATTTGATGCCCTACCATATCTCAGTTTTGAGTTGGAAAGAGTTGCCCGTCAACTCAATCTGGTTGATTTCGCTGCATTTAATTTACTGGCGGATCGTCAGCTATTGCTGACAGATCAATTTAATGGTGAGCAGGGAATTAAACAGCTAATCAGCCAGAGTGAAGAACTAACGCATCATTATGGTCAACAGCAACATATTTTGCTGGAAGCAGAAGGCGTACTGGTGGGGCAATCCGTGACGTTTATTGCCAAAGGACGTTTTACTGATAGTTACCGTTTTACCGGAGTCGTTGCTGCATTGGCGGCGGATATGATGCTAAAAACACCACAATCAGGGTTGAAATGGCTATCTGATTTAGCTGATGCAGAGCAGTTATTATCAGGGCTTGAGCACATGGGGGCCTTTGAATACTGGCAGATAGAAATGAAACAGCGTCAAAGTACAGATTATATTGAGGGGGAACTATGAGTCGTCCATTACGTGTTATCGTCTGTGGTACGTTGTTCGGTCAGGTTTATTTGTCAGCGTTTAAAACCCATTTTCCCGGTTTTGAACTGGCGGGCATTATTGCCCGTGGCAGTGAGCGCTCGCAGCGGCTGGCGGCTGAATATCAGGTACCTTTGTATGAACACGTTTCCCAGTTGCCGGATGATATTGATATTGCTTGTGTTGTGGTACGTTCTGCCATTGTCGGTGGCGCGGGCAGTGAACTGACAAAACAATTGTTGAGCAGAGGCATTCATGTTTTACAGGAACATCCGGTTTATCAGCGTGATGTGGCGGAATGTTTGAAACTGGCTCGCCAGAATAATTGCTGTTACTCGGTCAATACGCACTATCCGAATGTTCCGGCAGTACGGCAATTTACTGATTATTTGCAACAGGCTATGCAGCATCAGCAACCTTTATTTATTGAAGCCACCTGTGGCGTTCAAGTAATTTGCGGTTTGCTGGATATTTTGGGGCGTGCATTAGGAAAATTCACTCCTTTTGCTTTTGGCGACGCCCATCACTGGGATAAACAATTACTGACGCAGGCCGCCAGTTATCCGCCTTATACCACTATTCAAGGGGTTATTATGGGGATACCGTTAATCCTGAATTTGCAGAATCAGCTTGATCCCGGCGATCCGGATAACCATTTCCACATTATGCAACGCATTTGTGTCGGTCTGCCCAGTGGTAATTTGCTGCTGGTGAATACACATGGTCCGGTATTGTGGAATTCACGCTTCCATATACCACGCCAACGTACAACCAGTGGGGTAAGGGAGCCTCTATTACCACAACAGGCTACCCATTACTTTAAACCGCCAACGGCTGTTTCATTGTATGACTGTTGCCCAAGTCTGGAACAGATCACTAATCAGCATTGGCCTGAGGCTATTCGTCATGCTTTGCGGCAATTTGCCATACAGATGGAACGGCCTGATCCCCGCATGGCGCAATATTTACTGACAATGGCTTCTGTTTGGAAAACCTTAATGAGTAAGGTTGGCAACCCAGAAAGTTTGCATGTGCCTGATCCTGTTCCACCTCAACCGGAGATCAGTGAATTTCTGAAACAACAGGGGGATGTTCACTATGTTTGATAAGGTATCGCTTGATAGAGCAATGCGACTGATAAAGCCGGGAACCGGTAGCCAACTAATCTGTTTTCATTATGCCGGGGGCAGAGCAGAATATTTTATCCCCTGGCGTGACGGGATCTCAAAGGATACTGCGGTTTATGCCGTTCAATTACCAGGACATGGCTCGCGAATTAGCGAGCCGTTACAAACTTGTATTCATCAGTTGGCAGACAGCTTGGTCGAGGCATTGAATATTTTGCCTTTACGTCCGACTTATTTTTTTGGGCATAGCATGGGTGCTGCGCTGGCCTTTGAGGTGGCATTGCGTATGCAACAACAGGGTAGAAAAATCTGTGCATTATTTGTTTCTGCCCGTCTGCCGCCACACAAAAATAGTGGTAATGATTATCACCGTCGAGATGAACAGCAATTGTTGAATAAAATTACTTCTCTGGGCGGTTCTGCGATTGATTATCAGGCAATGCCTGAATTGAAGGCGTTGTTAATGCCTATTTTCCGTGCGGATTTTCAGGCTATCGAAACATATCAACGCCGTTGTCAGCAACAACTTGATTGCCCGGTATTTGCTTGTGCCGGCGAACGCGATACGGAGGTTTCTTCGGAAGAGATGGCGCAGTGGCAGTGGATAACTAAAGGGAAATTTGAACTGAAAGTGTTTGATGGCGGGCATTTTTACCTCAATGATCAATCTTCAGTTTTATTTGACTATATCAATAGTAATATTGCTGCTTCATAGTATCATTGCGCAATCAATAAATTTAGGAAATATCATGAAATATAATCATAACCTTATTGGTTTATTTGGCCTTTATTGCGCGCAAGGTGCTCCTTTGGGGTTGGCAATTTTTGCTTTGCCGGGGATCTTACGGCAACAAGGGGCTGATATGCAGTTTATCGGCCTTATTGGTTTATGCATGTTACCCTGGGCATTCAAATTTATCTGGGCTTCTTTCATTGAAAACCATAAACCGTGGGGATTTGGCAAACTTTCTGCCGGATTAGCCTGGATTCAACTATTTAAAATACTTTCATTGCTTGCTATCGCTTCTCTGTGGTTTTTTAGCCCACAAACTGATGTCATCGGTTTGCTAATCATACTCACATTCATCAATCTTCTTTATGCCAGCCAAGATGTTGCGGTTGATGCTCTGGCAGTGCGCACTTTTGCAGGCAGTCGTCATGTCAAAGTGAATGTCGGTCAAGTTGCTGGGTTTAGTTTGGGGATGCTGGTTGGTGGTATTCTCAGCCTTTATGTTTTCAGCTCTGTGGGTTGGCACAACATGGTGCTGTTCTTTTTACTGGTTCAGATAGTTTGCCATATCCCATTTATGCTTAATAAGGATAAATTCAATATCGATCAGCAGCTTCCCGTTAAACCGGGCAGTGCTTCCGTCTGGAAAATATTCCGTCGTCAGGGAAGTTTGCCGGTTATTCTGATGGCATTGTTGTTTAAATTTGCCAGTACGCTTGGTGCCGGATTGATATCGCCTCTGCTCGTCGATATGGGTGTTAATCTGGAATTTATTGCTCTGATTTCCGGCAGTGTATTAATTATCAGTTATATTACCGGAGCGCTGGCTGCGGGTTTTCTTCATCGCTGGTTTTCCAGCCCGGCTTTGGCATTAAGTGGACTGATTGCCAGTGCGTTATGTTGGTTAGGACTGGCGATTTCACTCACGGTATCATCAACAGATCCCACAATGGTCTTTATCTTCTTTATGTTGGAAGGTTTCTTTTTCAATCTGAGCTGTGTTTCTTTCTTCTCTTGTTTCATGCGCTGGAGCGAAGGAGATAGCAAACAGGATGTTATTCAGCCAGGAACCAATTTTACCTTGCTGCAATGTTGTGAAGTGCTTGGTAGTAGTGCGGCAATGGTCATTGCCGGAACGCTGGCGCACTATTGGGGATTTACCAATGCGTTCTATGCGGCGGTTGCAGGAAGTGTTACCACAATTATTATTGTGACCATTTGCTTCCGTCTGTCTTTGTCTATGATTAACCGTCCGTCTGTTCAGCTTCAGCGAGTTGAGGTACAACAATGAAATCAGATGACAGCGCTTTTTCTTGGTTGATGAAACTGATCGGGACTCAGAAGAAAAGAGTGATCGCTTCCATGACCTTAGCCGTTATCTACTCTTTGTTGGCGTTGGTGCCTTATGTGTTGATCTATCGTCTGATAGATACTTTTCTGCATCAGCCGGATGCGGCTGCATCACAGGTATGGTGGCTGGTTGGCTTGGCAGTCATGGCGTTGGCTGGCAAGATAATATTGCAACTATTTTCCGGTTTACTATCGCATAAAGCGGCTTTCCAGCTTCTGTTTGAATTACGCCGCAAAGTGATTGCACGAGTGGGTGATTTGCCGTTGGGAGCATCTAATCGTCATACCTCTGCAACAATGAAGAAAATTATCTCAGACGATATTGGTAGAATTGAAACATTCATTGCTCACCATTTACCGGATATCGCTGCCGCTATTGTTTCACCGCTGGCAGCGGCCACATTGCTGTTTTTCTTTGACTGGAGGTTGGCGTTATTGGCGTTGATCCCTTTGCCATTAGCCATTGCCATGCAGTGCTGGATTTTCAAGGGGTTTGATTCGCGTATTAGAGCTTATCATCAGGTTGTCGCAGATTTGCATACCAGCGTAGTGGATTTTGTGAAAAGTATGCCACTGGTCAAAGCTTTCAATATGACCGTAGATTCCCATCAGCGGTATGCCAATGCCGTGGAACAACATCATCGGTTAGTCACAGGGTGGCTTGTCGATACCCGAATGCCAGCGGCATTGTTTAAGCTGGCGTTGGATTTGGGATTGTTATGTATTATGCCCGTTGGTATCTGGCTGTATGCCCAAGGGGATGTGGCGCTGGCGACATTATTTATCTTCATGCTGTTGGGAATTGGCTTGATGGAACCACTCTACAACTTACTGCAATTTGCGGGTATGTTCAGCGAAATGCTAAAAGGTGTGGAAAATATCCGTGATTTTTCTGAGCAGCCCCGGCAGCGTGAAGGGGCTGTTCCACAGCCAATTAAGGGTAGTGATATCTGTTTTGAACATGTCACATTCCGCCATAATAATGCGGTTATTCCTACGGTAGATGCTCTCTCTTTTATCGCTCGGCAAGGGGAAATTACTGCGATTGTCGGCCCTTCTGGGGCAGGGAAAACCACCGCCGCTCAACTTATTCCCCGGTTATATGAGTATCAGCAAGGTTGTATTTCGATTGGGGGAAGCGATATTACCGCGATGCCTTTGGATCAATTAATGTCGCTGGTTAGTTTTGTTTTTCAGGATGTATTTATCTTTGAAGACACCATTATGAATAACATCAGGATGGGGAACCAGGATATTACCGAATCGCAGATTATTGCTGCGGCTAAAGCGGCTTGCGTTGATGAATTTGTTCGTGAATTGCCGCAAGGATATCAAACAGTGGTTCAGCAGGGTTCGCTCAGTGGTGGGCAGGCTCAACGGCTCTCTATTGCCAGAGCGATAGCAAAAGATTCTCCGGTTTTAATTTTGGATGAAGCGACCGCTTATGCGGATGCGAAAAATGAAGTGAAAATCCAGCAGGCACTGTCCCATTTGATGAAAGGGCGCACAGTGCTGGTGATTGCTCATCGGCTGAATACACTGGTCAATGTTAATAAAATCATTGTGATGGATAATGGAGGTAAAGTGGCGGAAGGAACGCATCAGCAACTTTTGCAGGGTTGCCAGCTTTATCAGAATATGTGGGATGCTCATCAGGCGGCAAAAAGCTGGCATGTGGCTATGCGTAGCCAGGAGGTTTCACATGTTTAAGGCGTTTAACCTTTCTCGTCTGATTGGAAAACCACTGAAAGGGCTTTCCAGTATGGTGGCTCTCTCCATACTAGATGCTTTTCTGGCATCAGCGCCTTACGCATTTCTTTACTACATCGTTCTCGACATGCTCTCTGATATGCCCGATATGATGTATCAGTTTAAACTGGTAGGTGGTTGTGCGGCTTTGATGTTGGTTCGGGTATTACTGGCTCGTACACTTTATTTCAATATTGCACTGATTGGTTTCGATGCCGGGCGTACATTACGTAAAAACTTGGGAGAACATTTGCGCCGTATGCCGATGGGGTTTTTCCAACGGACGGATATGAATAGTGTAAATAATACATTGCTGAAAGATATTGATATGATTGAACATATCTTCACGCATTTGTATGCGCCAATAATTGCAACGGCTTCTGTACTCTGTTTCTTTTCTATCGGATTATTATTAAAAGATTGGCGTATGGCGTTGGCTATGCTTTCAACTTTACCTCTGGCGGTGTGTGCTTATTTACTGATGAGACAATATGCGCGCCGCTGGCAAAGTTGGATGCAGCAATTACTGTTCAAACTTAATGATGCTTTGATGGAGTATATTGATGGCCTGAAAGTGCTGAAATCTTATCGGATGCTTGGTCAGGCTTTTGGCCGTTTGAACAATGTACTTACGACGACTTATCAGCAATCGCTGACTGCTGAAAAAGCGGGCGTCTGGCCGATATACAGTTTTAATTTGCTGGTGGAATGCGGATTTATCGTATTGTTGATCGCACTGACTTGGGGGTGGTTGGGGCATACCTTGTCATTAGCGGAGGTACTGGTATTTCTTATTGCAGCGGTGCGTTTTTTCCGGCCATTATTGAATATGTCAATGTTTCTGGCTGAGTTGAATTATTTTAGTCTGGCAACAGAACGGGTTAAAAAAGTATTTGAATTGCCTGAATTATCGCAGGGAAATACTCGACCGCAGCTCAATAATATGACGCTTGAATTAGATAATGTGTATTTTGCGTATCCCGATAAACCAGAAATTTTTCGAGGAATAAATCTAACTATTGAAGCGAATAAAGTGACCGCTTTGGTTGGAGCATCTGGTTCAGGAAAATCAACGCTGGCTGCATTAATAGCTCGTTTTTGGCAACTTTCTGCAGGAAGTATTTGGGTAGGTAGTGGCAACCAAAAAGTCGATATTGCCTCTATGGAGGTGGAATATTGGCAGCAATATATCAGTGTGGTATTCCAGAGTAATTATATGCTCAATGATACGATTGGTAATAACCTGCGAATTGCCTGCCCTGATGCCAATGATGAAGAGTTATTGCGTGTCTGCTGTCTGGCAAGATTGGATAGTTTACTGAATAAATTGCCTGATGGATTGAATACGAAAATTGGTGCTGATGGGATACACCTTTCTGGCGGAGAATTGCAACGGCTTTCTATCGCAAGGGCATTACTAAAAAATGCGCCTCTGGTTATTTTGGATGAAGCAACGGCTTCGCTTGATCCAGAAAATGAAAGAGATATCCAATTAGCGATGCAGTCATTGATAACTAATAAAACTGTGCTGGTTATTGCGCATAAATTGTCATCTATTGAATATGCGGACAAAATTGTGGTGATGAATAATGGTGAAATTGCTGAGCAAGGACAACATCAGCAATTATTAGCAAATCGAGGGATTTACCATGATCTTTGGACATTACAGCAATCCGCGCAAAATTGGCGGTTAGCTTGAACTACTGAATAGTTAATATTTCCTGTGGGCAGATCAAATGGCCCACAGCTTATTGACAAAGTTCGGGTTTTTATCCGGCATTTAATGAGCAACTGCCTTTTACTTATCGGTATCGATCTCAGCAAACATTCTTTTCACGTGCATTGCCATAGTAATGGCTGGCCCGCCATCGATCCCATTATACTGGTTAAGATGCTGAGATTGGGTTATTTATTGGGTATCCCCAGTGAACGTTGTCTGGTATTGGAAATATGGTAAAAAACATTGAGTTAATTCATTGATTTTAGTTTGGATGGCTTGACAGTTGCAATAGAACTTGTAAGTATTTCGCCCGAACGAAAAAGGACATCCGATTTCTCAGATATCCTAACCCTATAACCTTTATACTTATATCTAAGTGGCGCAAAACCGATCAATCTACAGTTATGCATTTTCAGGTTCCGGTATCGAACGCTCATTGAGCTTTTTATCTCTCAATCAACGCACTTTGAATTGGTG
>NZ_LJCS01000012.1:0-85781 GCF_001280945.1 Photorhabdus heterorhabditis
ACAGTTTGTCATCTTCAAACCAGAAATTCAGCCCTTCTTCAGCGACTAACCGGGCAAAAAAGTCATAATCGGACTCCCGTTTCTGCGTCACATACTCGCGAATATAATGAAACTCATTCAGTTGGGAATCAGCCAGCACGTGGTGTTTTTTCAGCAAACTGTTGAGAATGGCCGGCACACTTTGCCGATGATAAATCCGGCTGTCCTGATTCAGGGTCATTCGCCAAAGAGCGGGCCGGACAGTGAGGGAATAAAGGGTACGATGAGCATCAGTCTCTCTTAATACCGCCTGGGCGATAACACCACTGACCTGACGTTGTTCAACGCCATTAAAAACCACCCGGAATTTCACCGACTGTAATAACAGTGATTCTAAATCAATATCGGCCCGTTGACTGACCAGAGTTAAAGACAGAGTAAACAGTTGGGACAATTCTTCCTGCAAAGAAAACTCGGCTACAGCAAATGTTTTCTCTGGGAGATCGTTTGCGGTGAGTGTAAAGATCAATCCGCTTCGTTCTGAATTAAAATCATTAACCATAAGCAATCATTACCTATATTGAGCTATAAGATCGCAATATAACCCAAATGGAATGATTGAAAAAGAATCGATTGTGTTGTTTTTTAACCAAAGAATTCAATAAGAATTTTGAATAGAAACAATACAGTTTAGATGAATTTAAAATGATGGTTGTGCATGTTCGTACAATATTTAACCTGACATTACCACTGTTATCCATCGTGTAATTAAATGAACTGAATGTTCTTACAACAGAAGTAAGGTTAATTAATGAAAAAACAGGGTATTCCTGTCCAAAGTTCTCTGTTTGGCAGTGAGTTATATTTTTTATCGTGTATTATTTAAAGTGGCAGCAGTACCTGATTTGCAGATAAAGCAGAGAGTAAATTTGTATTAATGTGATTTATGTCAAATTTTAAATTGCTATCTTGCAAATTACATTTTATTAGTGTGACATCAGACACAATTTTTTGAGCGTCTAAATGTTCAAATAAAGATGTGCCAATAATTTCACGGATAAAGGCGAGGCTCGCATTAGGGATCACAAGCCGAAGATAGAGCATAGCGCGGTGAAAAGGAGTTCAACTGTCGCCGTGGGCATACCACCGCTACATCTTTAAGGAACCAAGTCCACTCGCCAACAAACAATTGTTTAAAAGAATGTGTGGCCCCGGCGCGAAGCTGGCCACGATAATAACGTTGGAGAGTTTTATGACCGATTTAACCGCAGCAGCACATTTAACCACAGCAGCACAACGTGCGCTGAGTTTGATGGATTTAACGACACTCAATGATAATGATACCGATGAAAAAGTGACGGCGCTTTGTCATCAGGCGAAAAGCCCGGCAGGTAACACGGCGGCTATCTGTATCTACCCCCGTTTTATTCCTCTGGCTCGTAAAGTATTACGTGAACAGGGCACGCCTGAAATCCGTATTGCAACAGTGACAAATTTTCCACACGGTAATGACGATATTGATATCGCTTTAGCTGAAACCCGTGCAGCTATTGCTTATGGTGCTGATGAGGTAGATGTAGTTTTCCCATATCGTGCCTTGATCGCCGGTAATGAACAAATTGGTTTTGAGATGGTGAAAGCATGTAAAGAAGCCTGTGCAGAAGCGGGTGTTCTGCTAAAAGTCATTATTGAAACGGGTGAACTGAAAGAAGCATCTCTAATCCGTCAGGCATCTGAAATTTCAATTAAAGCAGGTGCTGATTTTATTAAAACCTCCACTGGTAAAGTGCCAGTTAACGCCACGCTGGAAAGTGCTGAAATCATGATTCAGGTTATTCATGATATGGGCGTTGGTGAAACTGTTGGCTTTAAACCCGCGGGTGGTGTGCGTACTACTGAAGAAGCAGTACAATATCTGGCATTGGCTGATCGTATCATGGGTAACAAATGGGTTGATGCCCGTCATTTCCGTTTTGGTGCTTCCAGCCTGTTAGGGGATTTGCTAAATACTCTGGGTCATCAGGGGCAAAAACAAAGCAGCAATTACTGATAATCATGCACTTCATCAGTCAGTGTGTGACTTGCTGAACTTTTCCGATGTTAAATAATGAGGAGAATGCTTTGTTGCTAGCACAAGAAATCATCCGTAAAAAGCGTGATGGGTATCCATTGAATGAAGAAGAGATCCGTTTTTTCATTAATGGCATATGTGAGGATTCTGTTTCCGAAGGGCAAATTGCTGCTCTGGCGATGGCTATCTATTTCCACGACATGACGATGGAAGAACGTGTGGCTTTGACACTGGCTATACGCGATTCCGGTACGGTTTTGGATTGGAAAAACTTGCATCTGAATGGCCCGATTGTGGATAAACACTCGACCGGTGGTGTTGGTGATGTCACTTCCCTGATGCTTGGCCCGATGGTAGCTGCCTGTGGTGGTTATGTGCCGATGATCTCAGGCCGAGGTCTGGGCCATACCGGTGGTACGTTGGACAAACTAGAAGCGATCCCTGGATTTGATATTTTCCCTGATAACGAGCGTTTTCGTAAAATTATTCAGGATGTTGGTGTTGCGATTATCGGCCAGACTCATTCGTTGGCACCGGCAGATAAACGTTTCTATGCTACCCGTGATATTACCGCAACGGTGGATTCTATTCCTTTGATCACGGCATCCATCCTTGGCAAAAAACTGGCTGAAGGTTTGGATGCTTTGGTGATGGATGTCAAAGTTGGCTCAGGTGCGTTTATGCCGACTTATAAAAAATCAGAGCAATTGGCAGAATCCATTGTTAGTGTGGCTAATAGTGCAGGTTGTAAAGCGACTGCACTGTTGACGGATATGAATCAGGTTTTGGCATCCAGTGCAGGTAATGCACTTGAAGTTCGTGAAGCCGTTCGCTTTCTGACGGGTGAATATCGCAATCCACGTTTACTCGAAGTTACAATGGCGCTCTGTATTGAAATGCTGGTATCGGGTAATCTGGTGACAGATCGTGAAGATGCGTGTAATAAACTCCAGTCTGTATTAGATAACGGTAAAGCAGCCGAAATCTTTGGTCGCATGGTCGCTGCACAGCAAGGTCCGACTGATTTCGTTGAGCGTTACGACCGTTACTTACCAACTGCCTCGTTCAGTAAGCCGGTATTAGCTGAACAGCATGGATTTATCACTGATATGAATACCCGTGCTCTGGGTATGTCTGTGGTTTCCCTCGGTGGAGGGCGCCGTAAAGCAGTGGATCTCATTGATTACAGTGTGGGGCTGAGCAATATTGTTGCTCTGGGTTCAGAAGTGAGTGCAGATACTCCCTTAGCTATCATTCATGCCAATAATGAGAACCAATGGCAGGAAGCGGCAGAGGCAGTACGTAAAGCTATTGTTCTGGGGGTAGAAGCCAAACCAGCCACACCGATGGTTTATCGCCAAATCGGCGAATCATAACCAGACTTATTATTAAACTGCGGTGGCATTTCCGCATTGTTAGCGTGACTTGACGCAGGAGAAAATTATGAAACGTACATTCATCATGGTATTGGATTCTTTTGGCATTGGAGCCAGTGAAGATGCCGAAAAATTTGGTGATAAAGGATCTAACACTTTGGGGCATATTGCAGAAGTCTGTGCTTGTGGTGATGCCGATGTCGGTCGCAAAGGGCCTCTGTACTTGCCGAACTTAAGCCATTTAGGTTTGGGTAAAGCGGCGGAGGAGTCCTGTGGAACTTTTCCTGTAGGTCTGGATAAAGACGCAGATATTATCGGTGCTTACGCTTATGCCAGCGAACTCTCTTCAGGTAAAGACACGCCATCAGGTCACTGGGAAATTGCAGGTGTACCGGTTTTGTTTGACTGGGGATATTTCAAAGATGAAGAAAACAGCTTCCCACAGGAACTGTTGGACAAACTGGTAGAACGCGCAAATCTGCCGGGTTATCTGGGTAATTGTCACTCTTCTGGTACTGTCATTCTGGATAAACTAGGTGAAGAGCATATGAAAACGGGTAAACCGATTTTCTACACCTCTGCTGATTCAGTATTCCAGATTGCTTGTCACGAAGAAACTTTCGGTTTGGATCGCCTGTACGAGCTGTGCGAAATTGCCCGAGAAGAACTGACAGACGGTGGTTATAATATTGGTCGTGTGATTGCCCGACCATTTGTTGGTGATAAGACTGGCAATTTCCAGCGTACTGGTAATCGCCACGACTTGGCTGTTGAACCTCCCGCGCCAACCATGCTGAAAAAATTGGTTGATGAGAAAAATGGCACAGTCGTTTCTATCGGTAAAATTGCAGATATCTATGCAAACGTCGGGATTACGCAAAAAGTGAAAGCGACCGGCATTGATGCACTATTCGATGCAACGCTAGTTGAAATGGAAAAAGCGGGTGATAACACCATCGTATTCACTAACTTTGTCGATTTTGACTCTTCTTATGGTCATCGTCGTGATGTTCCGGGTTATGCTGCTGCATTGGAGCTGTTTGATCGTCGTCTGCCTGAAATGCTGAAACTCGTGAAAGATGATGACATTTTGATCTTGACGGCAGATCACGGTTGTGACCCTACATGGCCTGGCACTGACCATACTCGTGAGCACATTCCAGTCCTGATTTATGGACCGAAGATAAAACCTGGCTCACTAGGCCACCGTAAAAGTTTTGCTGACATTGGACAGACTGTTGCTAAATATTTTGGTTTGTCGCCAATGGAATACGGCAAGTCTATGTTTTGAATCTGATTACTGACCGCTTTCGGGTAGTCATATACTCACTAAAATAGTTATTAAATAAGAAACAAGGAACTTAATTATGGCCACTCCCCATATTAATGCTGAGATGGGCGATTTTGCAGATGTTGTTTTGATGCCGGGTGATCCACTACGTGCAAAATACATTGCTGAAACTTTTCTGGAAAATGTGCGACAAGTAAACGATGTACGCGGTATGTTGGGATTTACCGGTACTTATAAAGGCCGCCCGATTTCTGTGATGGGGCATGGTATGGGTATCCCATCTTGCTCTATCTATGCGAAAGAGTTGATCACCGATTTTGGCGCTAAAGTTCTTATCCGTGTAGGTTCCTGTGGTTCAGTACGTCAAGATGTCCAATTGCGTGATGTGATTATTGCCATGGGGGCATGTACTGATTCCAAAGTTAACCGTATACGTTTTAAAGATCACGACTTTGCGGCGATTGCTGATTTCGATCTGGTTCGTAACGCTGTTGATGCTGCTAAAGCAAAAAACATCAATGTACGTGTAGGTAACATCTTCTCGGTTGAGCTGTTTTATACACCTGATCCACAACTGTTCGATGTAATGGAACAATATGGCATTCTGGGTGTAGAAATGGAAGCTGCGGGTTTTTACGGTGTTGCGGCTGAATATGGCTCAAAAGCGCTGACTATCTGTACCGTTTCTGACCACATCCGTACTCATGAAAAACTGACCGCCGAGGAACGCCAGACGACTTTCAATGAAATGATTGAAATCGCCTTGGAATCTGTTCTGTTGGGTGATAAATAATCCTGGTTCTACATTTGCTTTTGATTGCATAAAAAGAACCACTTTTTATTGAAATGCCAGCCAGTTGAGAAAATTGGCTGGCATTGCTCTTTTATTGAGCGGCTTTTTTCAACGCCTGAGCCAAATCTGCAATGAGATCCTCGGCATCCTCTATACCCACAGAAATACGTACTAACTGTGGTGTGATTCCAGAAGCAAGGCGTTTTTCTAATGGAATAGATGCGTGAGTCATACTGAAAGGTTGGCTTATCAAGCTCTCCACGCCCCCCAGACTCTCCGCGAGTGTGAATAACTTCAACTCTTGAATCAGCCGACGGGCATAATCGTCATCACCTTTTAAGTGAACAGAAATCATACCCCCAAAACCTTTCATTTGACGCTTCGCCAGCTCATGCTGAGGATGCGAAGCGAGGCCGGGGTAAAAAACAGTTTCGATTTGTGGTTGTTGTTCCAGCCAGTGAGCAATCTTTGTTGCACTGTCAATGTGACGTTGCATACGCAGAGCAAGCGTGCGCATTCCACGCAGAACCAGAAAACTACTAAATGGATCGAGCACGCCGCCTACAGAGTTTTGCAGAAAACCGAGCTTTTCGGCTAGTTCTGCATCTTTGCCTACGACAGCTAATCCAGCAATAACATCGGAATGACCATTCAAATACTTAGTCGCAGAGTGCACGACGATATCGAATCCCAGATCAAGTGGGCGTTGGATATATGGGGAGGCGAAAGTATTATCCGCGACACTAATAATTCCATGCTGTTGAGCTACTTGCGCGATAGCAGCCAGATCGGCCAGTTTTAGCAACGGATTGGTAGGCGTTTCCACCCAAATCATTTTTGTATCGGGACGAATTGCCGCTTTAAGGCCAGCGATATCATCTGCTTTCACGTAAGTAACACGTAAACCAGCAGTACGGCTACGTACCCTTTCCAGCAGCCGGTAAGTGCCACCATACAGATCATCTACTGCGACCAGATGACTATCTTTATCCAGCAGTTCCAACACCGTGGAACTGGCTGCTAGCCCTGAACTGAAAGCATAGCCTCGACTGCCATTTTCCAGTTCAGCTATCGCGTTTTCCAGTGAGTCGCGTGTCGGGTTACCACTGCGGGAATACTCATAACCAGTGTGCTGGCCGGGCGCAGTCTGGGCGTAGGTCGAAGTGGCATAAATCGCTGGCATTACCGCGCCAGTGTGGTCAGGTGTATAGCCAGCGTGAACAGTTTTAGTATCAAACTTGGTCATAATATTATTCCTACGAGAAAATCAATTAAGTTGCTGACGCCATGCGTTCAGCACATCTGTGCGAGTTATGAGTCCAAGGAAACAGCCATGGTTGACGATGAGTGCCACATGCCCGGCGTCGAACGTTGCTATCAATTGTTGCAAAGAAGCGCTTTTATCCAGAGTGTGAACCTGATGGGTCATGGCATGGCTAACGGGTAGAGTAAAATTGTGTGGATTAGCTTGCACTGTGTGCATCAAATCCCATTCATCGATAATGCCGACAACTTGTTCATCTTTTAGCACGGGTAACTGAGAAATTTCATACAGACGCATTCGAGTATGCGCGGTTTTCAACGTATCTTCTGGCGACACAAAAACCGTAGCGCCATCCTGATAGCGATAGGTGATATAGTCACTCAGATCATGTTGTGGCATACGTGACTGAAATCCTTGTTCCAGCATCCAGTAGTCGTTAAACATTTTTGACAGGTACTTGTTCCCACTGTCACATGCTAGCGTAACCACACGCTTTGGCGTGGATTGTGAGCGGCAATAACGCAGTGCGGCGGCCAGTAGAGTTCCACTGGAAGAACCTGCCAGCACACCTTCTTTTAGCAGTAGATCACGTGCGCTGGAGAAGGCTTCTGCATCACTGACACGGTAGGCGTGGTGCACCCGACTAAAATCACCTAGGGGAGGAACAAAATCTTCGCCGATGCCTTCCACCTGCCAACTTCCGGCTTCACCATATTCACCGTGTTCGATGTAATCTACCAGAATAGAGCCACTTGGGTCGGCTAATACAAACTCGGTTTCTGGTGAGACTTGAGCGAAATAGTTGCTCAGACCGCCTAGCGTCCCGCCGGAACCGACGCCGATCACCACGGCATCGACGTTATGATCCATTTGCTGCCAGATCTCCGGGCCGGTGGTAGCAATGTGAGCGGCTGAGTTGGCTGGATTATTGAACTGATCAATGTAATAAGCGCCTGGTATTTCTTGAGCCAGACGTAGGGCATAATCCTGATAATATTCTGGATGACCTTTACTGACATCAGAACGGGTCAGGCGAACATCGGTACCCAGTGCACGCAGATGGAACACCTTCTCCCGGCTCATTTTATCTGGGACAACCAGAATCAGCTTATAACCTTTCAGGGCGGCGACTAATGCCAATCCAATACCAGTATTGCCGGCAGTGGCTTCGATAATTGTACCACCGGGCTGGAGTAAGCCCTGTTTCTCCGCTTGCTCGATCATTGAAAGTGCAACGCGATCTTTAATAGAGCCACCGGGATTTTGATTCTCCAGTTTAATAAATAATTGACACGGACCGGTATTCAGATGCGTTAACTCCAGCAATGGGGTATTACCAATCATATCGAGAACAGAGCGTGATGTGGTCATATCATCTCCAGATAATCCGTTGTATTCATATAGTTATGGAGGATAACTCTGTAGATGTACTTGTTTGAAAGAATGAATAGCAACCATATATAGCGAAATGGAATATATTAATTTTTTTTTAGAAGTAAAGAGGTATAGACGTTTATACCTGTTATCTTTCAAGTTGCCTCTTTGTTGGCTGCACTCACTCACCCCGGTCACATAGTTCTCTATGCTCCCGGGGATTCTCTCCCTTGCCGTCGCGATCCATCTTGAAATCTATTGGGTATAGATGTAATAATTTATTCTGTTATTAGTGTCTTATGGTTTGCATTAAAAAAGTTATTTTTATAATTAAGTAATTAAGTAATTAAGTAATTAAGTAAATAACGTTAGTGATCAATTTTAAATAGGTTTAGGTATTACAATCGTTTTTTAATGAAATAATGTTCTGATTCAGATGAGGAAAAATTCTTAAAAGATTTTGATATCAATTTAGTGAGTGGTGATGATTACCAATTCTTAATGCGTGAACATATGATTTCTAAGCTAAAAGATTTAATGCAGGCTATTGGTCGTGTTGAGCGTAAAGATACAAAGATGAAAACAAAAATATTCATTCCTGATAGTGCAGTGGAAAATGGAATGGTTCAGTTTAATCAATTGAATCGTATTAAGAATAATCACCCTATCTTGGAGAGCATGTCATTATTAAATCATCAATTTATGCAGCTCTGTGAAAAAGAAAGATCCATGTGTAGCTTTAGATCGAGCGAAGAGAGAAAATCATTTGAGAAAAAAATAGCTCGGAATTCCGTATTGCTTGAGGAATTTTTTGAAGATTTTGTACCCAAAGTATTATCGTATGCAAGAAAAGGTGATATTGATGCAATTGCATTTAATGAACAGCTTCGATCTATTGAAAGTATGATATTGCCATCAAGCTATATAAGAAAATTAAAATTAAACCCTCATGTTCAAAAGTATCAAACAATGATGGATGCTATTGATGCGCTGTATATTGATATATCTTTCACTCCGCAATTGAAGTTATGTATTAAAAATCATGAAGATGATACAGTGACACTCACAGATATTGAACACGGTAGTTCAATATATAATCCTAAAGAATGGATACTTGCAGGTATTGGTAATCGAATTGGTGATAGAAGGGATGAATATGTAACATATCTTTTAAAAGAAGTTGCAAGTCTAAATAAAAATGTATTTAAGGATTGTATTCCACATCCCAGCTTTATCCCATTGCTTAAAGGGAATGTTGGTGAATATTTGTTTACTCTACTTTTAACCAAGCTACATAATTGTGAGCCAATAGCATCGAGATTACTAAGTGAAAAAATAGGGAAAAGAGTATATGAATTATTTGATTTTTACATTGAGGCAGGAGGGAATTTGATTTGTGTTGATTCAAAAAATTGGTCATCTACTTTAGATAAAAAATACCAATCTTTAAAAACTCATGATAATGCTCAGAGAAAAGCTGAAACTATTTTAGATGATATTGGTGATAAATATGAATCAATTAAGTTCGTATACTTAAATACTCGGATGGAGAATAATCCTCTAAACCTTGAACAAGAAGTTTCCAAAGATAGTAAAATCTATTATCTTAACTTATTTAAGGAGTCTTTTGGATACAAAAAGCAAGATTATGATAGGAATGATCGTATAGGTTCAGGCAGTAAGTTAGTTAAAGAAATTCGTATTAATAATCAGATTCTTAATTTATTACAAGGTGTTTGATAATGATGAAGTTAATTGATTTCGTTAATGATTGCTCTAAGATTTCTCCTATAGCGAAAACGAATATTTTAGATATTGATGGCAATATATGTGATAATATCAATAAATTATTTGAAGTGGATGATTCCAGTGGATTATATGTCACCCATGGTCAAAAGAAATTTTTTAAAGAAGAGGGAGAGAATAATAAAAGATTTTATGCCAGAGTGCACAAAGAAATACAGCAAATTATACGAAAAAAATTAACGCTGAGTTCATTAGAAAACGTGGTTTATGATAGTTTTTGGAAGAATTACGGCAGTTTTTCGAGAAGTAAAGAAATTCATTTTTTCTATTTGTCTCACCAGGAATCTGGCATAAAAGAATTTGTTGATAAATTTGAAGAAGATAGCGATTTTTTATGTAAGGTTTTTTCAGCGATCGTAGGATTGCATATTAAACGAACTTTGCTTAAAGAGCTTGACGAACATTATGAAATAGAACCTGTATTCTATAACTCAGAGCTTTATTTATCAGCCGAGAAGTATAGCCAGATTATTGATGCTTTTTATCCTCGTTTTTACTTCTCTATGCAAAAAGAGTTGGTGGTGAATTTGCACAGAAAGGTCTTCCGAATTGAAACAAAAAAGGTAATGTCAGGGAATACAGAAGAAACGCAATTATCATTTAGAACTAAGGAAAATGACTTTCAAGTTACAGGTGATATCAATGCAACTGAGTATTCTAAGAAAAAATTTATGCGTTTTAAAGAAGGGTATCGAAACAGTAAAAATTATTCTCAGAATTTAGTTATTCAGAAAATAAAAGAAATATTAAATCATGCTGAGATTCCATTTAGTGAGAGATACTTCAGAGCTGATTATGTTCTTCATAATTTTATAACTGTGGATAAAAATTTTTCGTATCCTTTGGTGTTGATTGATGCGAGAATTCCAGAACATTTGTCTGATAAGAAAGTGAAAATATATTTTGAGAAAGAGGTTAAAGAAATATTTGATCTACAAGAATTAGCTTATGCTCCTGTTCAAAGTTTTGAATCACTCGATAAAAGTAATAACTATCTGGTTCTTAATTCATTAGTTGATGAAGCTAAAACCAGTATTTTAGTCGAGGGTAAAAGGAAAAATACGATATGGGATGCATTTGATCACGTTAGGGGCAAGGGAATAGAGAATGCTGATTTGGATTATTATACGGAACTGAAAATTCATAGGTTTGAAGCGCAGGGTGAGGTAGTCATTCAGGGTATAGATTTAGATAATAACATTGTAGAGAATGATAAGAAAACTGGTTTGGAAAAATTAAGTAGCAAAGTACTTATAAAAATTCAAAAAATTAAAAGTGAACTTTGGCTAAAAGAAAAAATTTTCAAAGAGAGGAAGGTTGAAAATATTGATCTGCCAGATTCAAAGATGACTCTTATATATATTAGAGCTCCGGGAGTCATTAAGAAAAGAGAAGAGATACTTGCTTCAATAGTGGATGTTTATATTAGTAATAAAACGCTTTTTATCAAGGGGCATTCACTTGCAAAGAATGCAAGGACTCTTGAGCAAAAATGTCCATTTATGAAAAATATAAAAACGTTTTATAATGACTCTTTTTATTTAGTCGATGAGGTTGAAAAAATATGTCTTAGTCGATATCACTCGGATAGGATTCCTAGAATCATCGGTAATCAGAGAATAGATAATATTGAGTATGCTTTGGAAGATGAAAGTTTAGTGAATAGAGTATGTAATCCAATTGAAACAGTTTTACCCTATTACTTAGCGCCTAAACAGAAGAGTCAGTATGAACATATTTATCTTCAACCGAGGGGAGATGACTTATTGTATTTTGTATCACCATGCAATTCACCTAATCAAACGATTGCAAAAGAGAACTTAATTTACAATATTCTGACTATGGATAAAGAGGGCAAACAGATAAATGCGATGGAACAAAATATTACATCTATTTTCCTACGTTCTTTTACCAACGATGTATTAAGGTTAAAGGAAGTCAGTAAAAGTTCTTTATTTGAGAAAATAGCTAAGATATACATTGAAAACTAGGTGGAAATTAAAAGGTTTTCTCCGAAAAAGTGGAAGGATTACACCGGCGGCACCGAGGCCATGCTAAAAGTCACGGTGCCATTTTTTCCTTCGCAAAGGTACTCCTGCCGCCATAAGGCGGGAGAAGAATTTCTACGGGGCGTTAGCCTCGTATTCTTCCTTTGCTAATTCTAGCCACTCATCAAAATTATTAAGACCTCCTCTATCTTCCCACCCAGTTGACGCAAAAGCATGGATAAAAAATACTTTTGGATCACCTGAGACATCAGAGCCATCAAAGCAAGCAATATCGTCAGAATAAGATATTTTTGCAAATGGCACGAGTTGCCTTGCTGGATATTGCGTATTCATTTCAGACAACCAGTATTTAGAGAATTTTTCAAATTCGCACAAAAACCACCAAGGTTCTAAATCCAAAATAGATTCTTGATTTACTATTTTCAAAAAATGCGATGGAAAATTAAATCCTTTTGGTAGCTCTTCTGATGAATATAAGTAACATGACATAATAAATTAATCCTTTGATGTTACAAGACCCCCAAAACACATCCAGATATTACTCCTATGCCATGATAAGCTGCCTCTATGATGTACTGAACTCAGTAGTGTATAATATTGATTTTATTAATCATAATAATGAGAGACTATGCAAAAGGACACCTTGCGTGTCTGGGAGAAAATGCTGTTGTTATTTTCGATCGTGGTTACTTCAGTTATTACCTGCTCTATCAAGTCATCCTAAGCAAAGTGAATGCGTTAATTACCCAACGAAACCTATCAAATTGCCGATTTTGATCGGTAATACAACCCGGTTTCCTCTCAACACTCCGCCTTGAAACAAGGCTTTACTATCGAAAATATAGCACTTTCAATAGTAACACCAAGCAAACAAGAAAAATGATTTCTAAATGGAAATCATTTTTCTATGGTGCTACAGTCTTCATGACATATTTATTATATGAGATGAATGACAGTGAAAAAATCAGAAAATATACTAAATGACAATTGCTTAGATTTGAATGTTTCGTCTTACCAAAAAGGTGTGCTGGGATTCAAACTTGTTTTGGTTCTGGGAATGTTGAGTGCTATTGGCGCTCTTTCGACTGACATGTACCTCCCTTTATTTCCCGCTATGTCTCACGCACTAACCACAACTCAAGCTGGTATTCAATTAAGTCTAACGTCATTTATGTTTGGCCTCGCGATTGGACAATTAATTATTGGCCCTTGGTCGGATGTTATTGGTAGGAGAAACCTTCTATTAGGCGGTATGGTTTTGCTAACTGTAGCATCAATTGCTTGTTCATTTTCTTCAAGTATTGAGATGTTAACCATTAGCCGTTTTTTTCAAGGTGCTGGTGGTGCATCAGGTATTGTCTTGACACGAGCCATTGTTTCTGACCTTAGTTTTGGTAACAAGGCCGCATACTATTTCAATCTGATGTTAGCGATACAAGGTGTAGCGCCGATAATTGCGCCATTGATAGGAGGCATTGCTGCACATTTTCCGTGGCCAGTTGTATTTGTCTTTTTAACGGTTATTTCACTGATACTCACCGTCTTAACGTTTGCTTATGTGCCAGAAAGTTTGCCAAATAAATCAGCATATAGCGGGATTAAGAACAGTTTAGTTAAACAGTTTTTCAAACTGTTCAGAAATAGAATCTATATGGGATATACGTTAGTATTCTCGGCCACCTTTGGAGCACTGTTTGCCTACATTTCAGCATCACCTTTTATATACCAGTCCATGTTTAATTTCACCCCAGGATTTTTTTCTGTTGTGTTCGCAATTAATGCCGGAATTATGATGTTCAGCAGCATATTGAGTGCCCGATGGGTTGAACGGATCGGCGCTAAAAGGCTTGTCATGGTTGGTGTTGTAACAACTTTTGTCTTATCTTGTTTGTTACTGATTGTAAATTATCTCAGTGTTTATCAACTTGAGTTAACTACGGCCATTTTCATGATGCTTATGTTTACGATGGCGTTAATTTTCGGCAATGCAGCCAGTTTAGCATTAACAGCGGTTCCTGATTTAAGGGGGGCAGGCTCTGCTGTCCTTGGTGCCCTTCAGTTTGGAATAGCTTCTTTGACGGCATTTTTAACTGGTCTTGGCAAATCTGTGTCTCTGTTTCCTGTATCTATTGTATTAATCGGATGTGGGATTATGACTCTATTTTCCTTAATATTAGTACGTGTAAGGAGATAAATGAAGTGAGGGATCATAAACAAAACACGATTGAAATTCTTGGTGCTAGGCAAAATAATCTTAAAGGAATTGATTTACGTATTCCTAAAAATGTCATCACAGTATTTACCGGTGTTTCTGGTTCAGGTAAAAGCTCTTTGGTATTCGATACAATTGCAGCGGAATCCCAACGACAACTTAATGACACTTTTCCACCTTATATACAGCATCGGTTACCATACTATAGTCAACCGGATATGGATGAAATAAATAACCTCACTACCGCAATTATCATCAACCAAAAGCGTATTGGTGAAAATGTCCGTTCAACGGTTGGTACAGCATCAGATATTTATACCTTACTGCGCCTCTTATTTTCCCGAATAGGCACACCATTCATCGGGTATTCCAACATTTTCTCTTTCAATCATCCGTCAGGAATGTGTCCACATTGCGAAGGATTGGGCATTACCAGCACAATAGATGTTAATAAGCTGGTGAATGAAAACAAATCGCTGAATGACGGTGCAATTGAATATACCACATTTGCACCAGGCACCTGGCGATGGCGTCGGTATACTCACTCTGGTTTGTTTGATAATAATAAGAAAATTGCCGATTACTCTGCCGAAGAACGCCAGATTTTACTATATGCGGATAATATTACTCCAGAAAATCCATCCTCAGGTTGGCCTAAATCGGCTCGATTTGAAGGGATTATTCCCAGATTCACGCGCAATTATCTTGTGAAAAACAACAAAGAGTACAAAAATGAAGAATTTCAGAAAATTGTTTCAATAAAACAGTGCTCTGCCTGCTATGGTCAGCGGCTTAATAAACATATACTATCGTGTTTAATTCAGGGTAACAGTATCGGCGATTGTATTGATATGCCGATTATTGAGTTGAGTCAGTTTATAGCAACACTAAATATCCCTTCTGTTAATACGCTGATTAATGCTTTAAAAGAACGTTTAGTATCAATGTGTTCTGTTGGTTTGGGTTATCTGAATCTTAACCGCCCGACGGCAACATTATCAGGTGGAGAGTCCCAACGGCTAAAAATGGTGAGACATTTAGGCAGTAGCCTCACTGGAATGACTTATATTATTGATGAACCTAGTTCCGGTTTACATCCAGCTGATATTACAAAACTGAATACGCTGATCCAGCAGCTGCGTGATAAAGGCAACACTATTTTAGTGGTCGAACATGATCCCGATGTTATTAAAATTGCAGATCATGTGATTGATTTAGGTCCCGGCGCAGGTGATAACGGTGGAACGATCACTTATCAGGGAAATCTGAACGGGTTGCTAATTTCTGAAACATTAACAGGAAAATATCTTTCTCAGACAATCCAGCTCAACCGAAACCCAAGAAAGCCGATTGGTTATGTCCCTGTTAAAAACGCAACGCTACATAATCTTAAAAGGATCTCTATCGATATTCCATTGGGGATAATGCTCGTGATCAGTGGTGTAGCAGGCTCAGGAAAAAGCTCCCTGATTATGGGAGAGGTTGTCCCGAAATGTGCCAATGCTGTCGTTATCGACCAAAAACCTATTCACACCTCGAAACGTTCTCATATTGCATCGTGGAGTGGTATTTTTGAACATATCAGGGAACGTTTTGCCTTGGCTAATAAGGTGGATAAATCGTGGTTTTCGCCAAATGCCAAAGGAGCGTGCCCTGAATGTAAAGGATTGGGTGTCATTGAAACTGATTTGGCTTTTATGGATTCAGTAACCTTACCTTGCGATGCTTGCCAAGGACAAAAATTCAATCAACAATCCCTGAATTATAAATACAGAGGTAAAACGATTGTTGAGCTTATGGATATGAGTATTACGGAGGCGTCAAATTTTTTCGCGGGAGACAACCAGATCCAGCTAACATTAGGGAATATTCGGAATGTTGGGTTAGGCTATATGCGCCTTAGTGAATCGCTTGACCATCTGTCTGGGGGAGAGTGCCAAAGACTGAAACTGGCATCTTACCTTAATAATGAAAGTGACGTGTATATTTTTGATGAACCAACAACCGGGCTTCATCCTTCAGATGTAACGATACTTATGACGTTGTTTCGTCGCCTTGTCGAACAGGGAAATTCTGTTCTGATCATTGAACATAACATAAAAGTTATTGCAGAAGCGGATTGGGTGATTGATTTAGGAGAAGGTGCGGGGACTGCTGGTGGACAGGTAATGTTCAGTGGCACACCACAAACGATGTTTGAAGAGGGTAATTCATTGACTGCGGATTACTTACGTCAGCATTGCTAATAAATAAAACCAACAAAAAAGTAAAGCGTTAATTGGCTCAGTGGGGACAACCAAGTGTATTATTCGCATACCACACCAATTGTCCCAACAACATCCTATACCCTATTGGATTTCAAGATGGATCGCGGCGGCAAGGGAGCGAATCCCCGGGAGCATAGGTAACTATGTGACCGGGGTGAGTGAGTGCAGCCAACAAAGAGGCAACTTGAAAGATAACGGGTATATAAGTAATACGTTACTTTATAATGTATTGATTTGCAATTCCTTATCTGCGTAGGGCGCTAGCACACTATTTTAGCCATTTTTTAAAGACGATTATTTCTTAAAAACCAACTTTAATAATGTTTATATCGAATGAAATTTAATTAAATAATTTTTTAGGATTTTATAGTAAACTAAAGAGTGAAAGAACAATATTGACACTTTAAATCCAAATATTAATCAAAGTATGTTCACACCCTGCTTATCTGCGTAACCTATAGCATTATTAATCATCCAGTTATAAATAGGAAATGCATCAGTAGTTAAAAAAGACTCGTTATGAAACTGTATTGATGCCACATTATTAGATTTCAAAGCAATAATTTCACTTTTATCTAATCGTTCAAGATAAACCAATCGATTGTATTTTGGCGTAAACCAGTGTGGTAATTTGTGCATCGCGGCAAAACTATTATAAAACCCTACATAGCAGGTCATACTATCAATAGCTATTTTATACTGCATTCCTTGCCGTGTTTTGGGAAGCTGTTTGATGGGCAAACCAAATTCAGCACAAATAAGTTGATGTCCCAGACAAGTTCCAATTAGTGGTAAATTTTGTTTTAAACGATTTGTAATCAGTGTCCGCCCCATTACCATCTTGTCATGATTAACAGCGTTTGGGTTTCCTGGCCCTGGACCAATAAAAAGGATATCTGTTTTACCTGTATTCATTAATTGAGGCAAACGTATACCAGACTCAAACCATGAAACTATCGTTACATCATGTCCTATATAACGTAGTTGGTGAGCAATCATCTCAGTAAACAAGTCTTCCATATCAATGAGTGTAATGGAGGGGAGGGAACTGGTTGTTAATGCAATTTTTTTAGAATTCCCTAACCAGAAGGAAGACACTTTCTGATTTCGTTGCTGTAATATTGTAGTGATATTACTCAACACATATTCAGATAAATGGGTATTATTGGTTAGATTAATACTTTTTTTCTCCTCAAAAAAAGAATTCATTAAACCACTCAATTTTGCTTTGGTTTCTTCAGCTTCATTTTCTGGAACTGAATCACGAACAATTGTTGCCCCTGATGTCAATCGGAAATGCCCATTTTTCGTAATATCAGCAGCTCGGATTAAGATAGCAGAATCCAGATAACGTTGGTTATTCTTAACGCCAATCATTCCGATAACACCACTGTAATACCCACGACCACGATTTTCCCAGCGTTTAATGACTTGAGATGCATTTTCCACGGGGCTTCCGGTCACAGTTGGTGCGAACAATGACTCTTTCAGGATAGTTTGAATTGTCTGTGATGTTGAACCACGGATAAAATATTCCGTATGTGCAACCCGAGACATCATTTTTAATTGAGGACCAGTTACCGTAATATCACTGTCACATATACGGCTCATCATTTTTAGCTCCTCATCAACGACCATGAAGAGCTCATTCTGTTCCTTTTTGTTGTTAATAAAATGGTATAAAGCCTGTTCTATTCCTTTTTCTGGATATTTTAACGTACCACTTATTGGGTTCATGGCAACATCTTTACCATCCACTAGAATATGTTGCTCTGGACTACTGCCGATAAGATAGCGTTCTCCAGTATAAACAATCCACGTCCAATAAGAACCACTTTCGTTTATCAATAATCGATTAAATAGCGAAAGGGCATTCTCCAATGAAAAGTCTTCAATATCACCCTCTAAACTTCTCGACATAACAAAATTACTGCCTTCTCCAGCATTAATCTCATCGTTGATCACATGTTCCACCACTTGGCTGTAATTTTTATCTGTGATGTCGAAATGTATATTAGACGCTTTTATTGGCTTGCTATCCTCAATAACTCCCCAGTTATTTATTTGATAACGAGTTTGTGTTTTTATGCTCATGATAATGATAGGTTCGTTGTCGTTATGGCATGCAAACCCTTTTTCAGCGATTTGATTAAATGGAATAATAATTAATTGAGAAGCACTCAGTTCTCCGGAAGGTGTTATATCCATCGTACCGAAATCGTCTGATTTCAATGAAAGAGTTGGCTCCAACGAAATTGGCTCTAGTTCTGAGAGTGAATGGCTGTATTTTATTTCCCCCTCAAATAATAAAAAAGAGTCTTTAGCATCAGATAATGGGCGATAAATACATGCAAAAGGTTTATTTGTCTTAACTAAACGGCTAAAGAGATTTTTTGCATCATTTGATTTCAGCTCTCTTTGTGGTAATTCTTTCAGCGACATTATTTCCCCTTATAATCTGTTTTATCAGGATCTTTAGTCTCCCGATGTATTATTTTTTTAGATTTGCAATGATTTGCTCTGTTGATGCCACTACAGAGCATATTTCTGCCGCTATATTCAACGCTATGCGGTGTTTTTCCTCTGAAAAATCTGCCACAGCATCTGATACAAAAAAGGTCTCGATATCATGTGAGTAAGCATCAATAGCGGTGGCCAGACATCCTATATGTGCATACACACCACAAATGATCAGTTGATTGCGGTTCAAATCCCTTAAATGGTGTAGCAGATTAGATTTGACGAACGCACTGTAACGCCACTTAGTTAGTACAGTTTCATCTTTAATAGGGGTCAGGAGTGGAATAATTTCCCGATGTTCACCTTTTGCTTTCATGCCTTCACCCCAGATTATTTTTAATAATCCCCGTTGTTCTGGGGTCATACTACCGGGTTGAGCAGTATAAAATACAGGGATATTAAAATTTCTAGCAATACTTAATAGTGTATGGGTGTTTCTGATGACACTATTTATCGGACTGGCTTCGGTTTCAAAAAAATCCACAAAGTATTTTTGCATATCATGGATCAATAAAGCGGTGCGATGCCGATCTGGAAGCCAATTTGCTGCCGATTTGGGCAAATCTGTATATTTAGGTAATGGGTACGATAATATTTTTTCCATTTTGTATCTCTTTGTTTGCTATGTACTAACAGCTACCTAATGCAGCACCACCATCCACCAATAAAGTTGACAACGTAGTTTGACTTGATTCTTCACTTAGATAGAAACAAACAGCTGCGGCAATTTCATCTGATGTGGCAATCTTGCGTAGAGGGATACCGATACGAAATTGCTCTGGATTACCGTCCAATGTGCGACTTTTGTCATTTTCATTTTCCCACATACTGCGTAGCATTGGCGTATCTGTTGAACCAGGAGCCACAACATTACACCGGATTCCCAATGGAGCTACCTCTAACCCAAGTGCATATGTAAAGGCTTGGGCTGCCGCTTTTGAAGCACAATATGCTGCCATCGTTGCCCGAGGGACTCGTGCGGCATTTGAAGCAACAGTCACGATGCTACCTTTTTTTTGCTCCATCATATAACTGGCTGCAGCTTTACTGACGTTGAATACCCCCGTCGCATTAACAGCAACGATATGATTCCATGCATCAATATCTGTATTTTCAACAGAACCGTGATGTAATACACCAGCACCATTCACCAAATAGCCGATTGGTCCAAGTTGATTTCTGATCGCAAGAAATGTGCTACCAACTTGTTGAGGTTCGGTAACGTCCACAGAAAAACCGATAATTGGTTGAGAATATTCATGGCTGAGTTTGTTCACCAGAGATTGCAAAACATCAGCCTGTTTATCAATAAGTGCTAAGATTACTCCTTCCATCGCCAATCGTTTAGCGATGGCTTTTCCGATACCACCACATGCACCGGTAATAACTGCAACATACTTTTTGTCAAATGTCATAATGTTTCCTGATCAATTTTTCATAGTTTAATTAGTTCAATTGCCTGTATTTTATTTAATCGTGGGCCGCATATAATGTTTGATAATTCGGACTCTTTAGGTTTGAAGCCACAACCAAAATATTCGGCGATATCTTCAGCTAAAACAGGTTCCGGACTATTTATACAGTCGCCGCTCCATACTGGTAATGTTATATTTTGGTATTTTTCAAATGCATTAGAATGTGGTTTTGCATATTGACCCGCAATATACGACCAACTGTGATCACAGTTTTATTCAATAAAGTAGAAAAATTTCTGATAAATTATGTAAAAAATCGACTTTCGGAGTAACCGATTGTTGGTCACATGCAATAACTCGTTAAGCACAATCACTAATTTAAATTATTACCGCTTTATCTAGCCAAAATTTTTCCAATTGTTTATAAATATACGTAAAATTTTTATGATTAATCAATGACGATAAATTTAATAGTTATTTTTTTATGAAATGGCATCAAGGTAGCTTTTTATCACTTGAATTGATCGTTATTTTTCCACTCATGCCATACAGTTGTTCTATATTAATAACTTTTATGAATATATAAATAATCACCGATTTGATGATATTAATCATCCATAACTTACCTATATCTTGTCAACCATTAAAATAAAATTATCATATAAAAAAATCATAATTAATTGATTTTAAACAATTTAAATTATAGGTGGGGGTGATGCTCAAAGAAGTATTATTTTATTTTTACACTTTCAGTACGTTAATTACTAACCTAATTACTTTAGTAGATGGTTTTTTATTTTGGAAATCATTTGACTGGTTTTAAGATTATATTGTAGACTTCGATTCATTAACACCTCAGACAATAGATAGAAACAAACCCAAATGAACATATATTGTTTAAATATATCTTTAAACAACTAAACTATTAGCTCTTAGGGTCTAATTCTCCGCCACCTATGGTGTAAATTGATGGTTTTAAGATACCCCCTACTCGTATCGGGGTATTTTATTATATCTTAGCTACTTTAATTCATATTAAGTATGAGAAGGATTCCTGCATGATTAAAAAACAGGTTAAACAATTGTGTACCATACCAAGTGTTTTGAGTGAAATAGTAAATAAATATCCTAATAAAATAGCGTTAATATTTCATTCGAAAAAATTATCGTATCGTGAACTTTGGGAACAATCAGCCCAAGTAGCATTTGTTTTACAAAAAATGGGGGTAAAAAAGGGAGATAAAGTAGCAATTAATATAACTCGTAGTCTTGAGTTATATCTGACGCTGATAGCAATAATAAGGTTAGGAGCTGTTATTGTTCCATTAAGTAATTCATTTAATAATATTTCAAAACAGTATATAGCAGATTGTATCAAAGCTGCTGACGTTAGTTTACTGATTTCAGATACTGATCACTTCGAGCCATCTGAATTTAAAAAAAATAGTTCAAAATTAAATTATCTAAAAATAAATTTCCTGTTTATTTCTGTAGAAAAACTTTTTTCTCAAGCCAGAGATTTAAATTGTATACCAATAAAATTTGAATCCATGTCCGAAATGTTAGTTGTGACAGACCCAGCCATGATATTGTTGACGTCAGGCTCAACAGGTAAACCTAAGAGTGTGATTATTCGCCATTGTGGTTTAACTCGTCTTGCAATCCCTATCAGCCAGTTAGGTAACACAGATAATGACCGTTATTTACAACTTGCAGAGCCGTCATTTGCTGCAAGTGCTAATGAAATTTGGATCAGTCTTCTGACCGGAGCCACACTAGTTATTTATCCAAAAGACGTCCCCGATTTAGAAGAACTAGATAACATCATTAGTCATCAGCATATTTCTATTCTTTTCTTATCTGGCGGACTATTCCGGTTATTTGTAGAAGTTTCTCCAGATACTTTACATAAACCTGATTGTGTCATTGTTTCAGGTGATTTTATTAACCCTAGGTTGTTTTCAACTGCAGCGAAAGCAGGTAAAGGGCGAATATTCAATGGAATGGGATGTACGGAAAATTCAGCTCTCACTTCTGTTTATCCGGTGTTACCCGGTGAAATATTTGATGCTAATTCTCCAGTTCCTATTGGTTGCCCATTACCTCTCGTCAATATGGTCGTCCTGGATGATAATTTAGAAATTTGTGCTCCGGATATACTTGGGGAACTTTACATCAGCGGTGCAGGGCTTGCGGTAGGATATTCAGATCCTGCATTAACCAATGAGTGTTTTGTCTGGTTGGATATTAATGGTAATCACGAGCGTTATTACCGTACTAATGATCAAGCTAAAAGAGATAAATCCGGTAATTTTACATTACTAGGACGCACCAACCACATGTGCAAAATTCGTGGTTTCAGGGTCGAAATCACCGGAGTGGAACATACGCTACGTTCGCATCCTCAAATAGAAGATGTCATTGTCACTATAGAGCAGACAGATAATGAACCCCTGTTACATGCCTGTTATCTGAATAAATCAGGCTCTCTATCCAACACCAATCTTCGCGAATTTATGAATTCAAGACTGCCATCATACATGGTTCCAGAACGGTTTACACAGGTTAATTCCTTGCCAATGAATAAAAATGGTAAACGCGACCGAAATAAAATGGCTCAGCTTATTGCTGATGGAATGCACAAACAACAAGATGATAACGTAGAATCAAAAATTCTCTCAATATGGGAGGAGATAACGGGTTATAAGAATCTTGATCCAGCAACTTCGTTTTGGGAACAGGGGATAAATTCTCTTCATCTAATCAAATTAGCCTCTCTTGTCAGTAAAACACTTGGTATTCATGTTTCATCTGCCGATGTGTTTTCAGTGGATAGTGTCAAAAAATTAGCAGCTAAGTTTGGGAAAAACGACTTGGAGAGAAAAAATGGGCAATGAATCATTGAACAAATCAGTAAAGGATACATGGGATAACAGAACATATATACCCAGTACACAAGGGCAAAAAGGGTTATGGTTACTTGATCAGGTGCTGAGTCAACCTGAAAGCTACAATATCCCATTACTTATAGAAGTGGGGACTCAGTTAGATCATAGTTTACTGGAAAAGGCTGTTACTCAATTTGCTGAAGTCACTCCTGTTTTACGCACACACTTTACATTTCATCAAGATCAGCTTTATCAAGTTATAGAACAACCCTATTATATTCATATTATGCACAAAGCTATCACTGAGGCGAATCATCCAGAAAAAATTATTCAACAAATGGCGTCAAAACGATATGATTTGGCAAAAGGACCGTTATTCGATATCTGTTTGATAACAGGGGAATTAAAACGATGTTGGTTGGCGTGTTGTTTTCATCATATTATCGTTGATGCGCCATCAGTGACTATTTTTATAAAGAATATTCTCGAATGTTATGCTCATTTAGTTGAAAATAGAGAGTTTAATTATCTGAAAATCAGTGCTGATTATTTGGAGTTCACTCAATGGCAAAAAGAGCAATTAGATAAACCTGAAATTTCCACCATGAAAGACTATTGGAAGGAGGTACTTACTCCGTACCCTTCTATGATAGATCTCCCAACTGATTACCCCAGAAAGGAGTGCAAAGGAACCAAAGCAGGTTATCGGAATTTGCAACTTAGCCATGATGACGCATTGAAAATATCTCAGCAGGCAAAAAATCTTGCAATGACTCCTTTCATGTATATGACCATGTGCTGGCAGTTTTTGCTGTATCGTTTATCTGGTCAAAAAGATATCACAATTGGTATCCCTTTTACGCTAAGGGATAACAGTGAATTTGAAGAAACTGTGGGATATTTAGTTAATACTTTACCATTTAGATCTCATTTAGATTCAAGTAGTACAGTGAATCAGTTTGCAGTATCAGTCCGTAATTGCTTTATTCAGGCACACTTTAATAAGCAATTACCGTTTACTGAGATTGTTGCAAATACAGGCCAGAACTTTGGCTTAGATAACCCCGTGTTTCAAACATTACTGGTCAATCTCGATACTATCAATGGTGCATTACAGGATTTCCCTTACTCAATAAAGGTCACCGAGCAGTATATTCAATCCGCTAAATATGATTTAACCCTATTTGTTGAAACGGGTATATCTCATCAGTTAATTATGGAATTTAATGCCGAACTATTTAGAGGCAACACCATCCAATATTGGCTGGAGCTATATAGACAAACAGTTTTATATATGGGAGAGTGGGGTGAAAAGACTTTAGGTGAAGTTGAAATACTCACTCAAGATGAACAACTATACATCGTAAATCGTTCAAGTACTCCATTAGTTGATATGAACAACCCATGTTTTATTGGTGAGATAGAGGAATATGCAAAAATTCATTCGAACAGTATTGCATTAATAACACGTCACGGTCACTGGACTTATGGATGGTTAGATCATCGCGCCAACCAGTTAGCTGAATTCATGTATGCAAATCATACAATCAGTGTGGGTTCACGAGTAGGTTTATTGCTAAACCGAAATGAAGATTCTATTGCCGCTTTGCTAGCCGTTTTGAAAACAGGTGCATCTTATGTTCCCATTGACCCCAATTATCCCCAAGAACGTGTTGAATATATGCTCCGGGACGCAGCGGTGGATTGCATCATAACCACAAGTGAGTTTGTCACGACATTATCTGCGACCATTCATAAAATTGTGTTATTAGATGAAACGGTATTTATACGGGATGTTAACTGGCAATCAGTGCAACGGAAGCCAGAAGATGAGTTATATGTCATCTACACTTCCGGTTCAACAGGACAACCCAAAGGAGTGCGTTTACTAAATAAGACACTGTCCAATCTTCTTACATGGCAAAAAGAGATCACTATTTGCGTTGAAGGTGATTGCACACTTCATTATATGTCTTTATCTTTTGATGTTTCTGTACAGGAAATATTTGGCACTTTATGTACTGGTGGAAAATTATATATTGCAGATGAAGACGAACGTAAGGATCTACATCATTTACAAAGTATCATTGAGTTAAACGAGATCCGCCGGGCATATTTTCCCTATGTGGCACTTCAACATTTGGCTCAATTAACAGCCACGAATAAAGCTCAACTATCAATGCTTGATGAAGTTTACTCAACAGGTGAACAGCTGGTTCTTACTTCTGATATTAAACATATGTTTAGTACCAACCGAAGACTGATTAACCTTTATGGTCCTTCAGAAAGTCATGTTTGTTCTGCTTATGTCATGCCGGCAGATATATCTTCGTGGGGAGACAGCGCATCAATAGGGTATCCACTACCCGGATTTACAATGCTTATATTAGATGAACACAGACGTATAGTTCCAGCTGGTGTCGCAGGTGAACTTTGGATTATCAGTGATTTTCTTTCTCCAGGTTATCACAACAAAGATCATGAAACTCAAGCACGATTTTTAACCGGAAACTGGCTAGGTACACTGAGCCAACATGCTTATAAATCTGGTGATCTAATAAAACTAAAATCCGATAACTCATTTACATATCTTGGTCGTTTGGATAACCAGTTAAAAATCCGAGGATTCCGCATTGAACCATCAGGAATAGAAGCAGTTATCAATTCATTGGATGGTGTAAAAGTATCTGCAGTCATTGGAAAGGAAATATCAGCAGGTAACAAAATGCTGGTGGCTTTCATAATCACAACTGAGCCATTAGAACGCGTTGAATTGTTAACTAGGTTACGCAGCTATCTACCAGATTATATGGTTCCAAATGAGTTCATATTTTTGTCTGATCTTCCAACTACTCCCAGTGGTAAAATTGATCGAAAAGCACTGCATCACATTGAAATAACTAAAATGTCAGATGATGTTGAAAAAAACGACATTGAAGAGGTTTTGACTTCAACTGAACAAACAGTAAAATTACTCTGGCAAAAAATTTTTCCGAATCGAGCGATTAACCTAGGAGATAATTTTTTCAATATCGGAGGGCATTCGTTGTTAGCAACACAGCTAGTATATTTACTGCGAAAAGAATTTAATGTCGATTTCCCGATTAAATCACTATTTAATGCTGCTACTTTGCGTGAGATGGCTGATTCGGTTGAGATGTATCTGAATAACGACAAAAAATCAGATGATGAAATAAAGAATACATTTATTAACGATGCTTTCATCCAGCATGATTGGACGTATACGCTCCAATTAAATCCATCAATGAGTAGTGATGTATTACTCACAGGTGCTACCGGTTTTTTAGGTATCTATCTGCTTCGGGCTTTACTGCAACAAATTACGGGTAGAGTCATTTGTTTAGTCAGGGCCACAAATAACAATGCCGGATTGAGCCGTATAATAAAAAATGCTCATTGCTATGGCATCGATCATAACATTGATTTTTCACGTGTTGAAATTGTGGTGGGGGATATTGCCAAAGCGAAATTTGATCTAACAGAGGCAGAATACCAATCATTATCAGAAAGAGTATCTAAAATATATCACGCAGCTGCCCATATTAATTTTGTTCTCCCATACAGTTCTGTTAAGGGAGCGAATGTTGATGGTATCGTGGAAGTCATTAATTTTTGCTGTCACCATGAGCGTAAGAAGCTGGAGTATATTTCTACTATTGCCGTCTTTGCACCGGACTATCCCAAACAGCCAATAACAGAAGATAGTCTCCCTGACTATCCGAACTCACTATCTATCGGTTATACCCAAAGTAAATGGGTGGCTGAACAGTATGTACAGCAGGCCCGATATCAAGGTGTTGATATCAATATTTATCGGATAGGGCGTATATCAGGTGACAGTGTGACCGGTGCATGTCAAGAAGATGATTTTTTATGGCTACAAATTAAAAGCTTTATCCAAATGGGAATTGCACCATACCCTGAATTGCTAACTACTGATCTATTGCCAGTTGATTTCGTCAGTCAGGCCATTGTGGCATTATCAGCCTCTAATAAGATACATGAGCATCAAAACTTCCATTTATTTCATCCGAAAGGCACAGATTTTACCCCAGCATATTTGGCTATTACACAAACAGAGTATGACATCACAACGGTTTCTGAATCAGCATGGTTAGAAAAACTCGAACAGATGGTTGTCAATGGCGATGACGTGGCTCTGGGGTCACTGATCCACCTTTTTAAAGAAAATGCTTTGAATATTGGTAATAGTACCTATAACAATCGAAGTACACGCGAAGCCATTAAAGTCCTGGGTCTCGATTTTCCAGATATTAATGTAAAAACTTTCTCAAAACTAATTTCTTATTTTATGAATAAAGAAATCATACGGTCATATAACCCTGAAAGCAAACAATATGTAAGACACTAAGGAGAAATGATGTTTAAAGTTGTGTTCGATAAATATATAGAAGCAGTTTTGGAAAAATCACCAACAAAACTTGCTGCTCTATTTTGTAACGATGGCATTCTGAGGTTACCATTTCGCACCAGTCGCGATGCAATTGAGAGCCAGTCACAGATACTTGAGCATTATTCAGCAAGTTTTGGTCAGGCACCTCTGGTTTTTACTTCTGTTCAGGATGTAGAACTGTACTCTACAGATAATCCTGATATTTTTATCGTTGAATATCGACTAAATGGTAAGACCTTGCCAGATAAAAAAGATTTTTATTGTTTATATATTAATGTATTTAAATTGAACAACGGTAGAATCAAAGAATTACATGACTATGAGGATGTTCTTAATCGAGCAGCCATTTTCTCTTAATTTTGGCTGTTTTTAATTGTAAATTAAGTAAATATTTATAAGCCTGTTCTATAAAAAATCACTTTTCTTTGTAAATTTTTATTTATGGGACAGGCAGTTAACTCGATTTCTTATTCAATATTCAGGTTATAAAAGAGCCCACATGACAACAGATAATCAAGATACTTGTGATACTACCATAACACCTTTTGAAGATGCATTGAGCAGGCTTCAGTGTGTCCTTGTTGCAAGAAGGACTATCACAAACCCAGAGGGTATTTCATGGGCAGAATATGATACTTTACATTTACTTCGACAATATCAATCTATGAATCCTACTGCGATTGGCGAAAAACTCGGCTTTACTCGCTCTAAAATGTCTAAAGTTCTGAGATTGCTAAAAAATAACGAATTTATTAAACAAGAAACAGGAAAAAACGATAAACGCGAGTTGGTCACTAAATTGAGTCCAAAGGGGCTAATGTTTTTGCAGCGAGTCGAGTCCAACAGACACAATATGGCTGATATTGTGGCATCTAATATGTCCCAAGGTGAAATAGCCATATTTACAGAACTTTGTCATCGTGCCGCAGATCTTTTATATGCACAAACACTAATTAATGATGAGGATTAAATATTATGAAGATGAAATCACGCTTCACAAAAACTAAAACTGAATTAACATATTAAGTGCAGCAGGTATGATAGATGTTGGGGTTTGAGTTGAGTCGCAACTGTCTTACACAATATTTTTATGATGTAATTTTATGGTACTCCTCATCCTATTCCTCGTTCTTTTTGACCATTGCATCCCGCGTAGTTTCATTATGGCTGACGCCGTCGCCGCTTTCACGGCCTTTGCTATGGTTGATGTTAACAGAGAGGTTAAGGCCAGTGGTAATGTGGCATGACTTTACACTTGAGAACTTCCCCCCTACTTGTTGGGTGTCTAACTTTCGGGGTGCAGTTCACAGTGGCCAGGATTTACAGTTAATCAAAAGTTCAATGAATAAGCTTTAATAAAATCATTGTATGTTTCATGCAGATGATAAAAATTTGCGTCAGACTCAGTTTTTAATCCCTGATACCTTTCTATCAATTTATCAAAAAGCTCCTCAGGAACAGGATATGGTTTCGGATCGTTTTTTGCGCAATAAAAGTAGAACAATGCTTTTTCCAATTCAGGAATAGATAGTTTTTCAGTTTTATTGAGTAAATAGCTAAAAGCCTCAAACCAATTAGATTCCGATAAAATCAAAAAAT
This sequence comes from Photorhabdus heterorhabditis, assembly GCF_001280945.1. Taxonomy (NCBI): domain Bacteria; kingdom Pseudomonadati; phylum Pseudomonadota; class Gammaproteobacteria; order Enterobacterales; family Morganellaceae; genus Photorhabdus; species Photorhabdus heterorhabditis. The sequence goes on from NZ_LJCS01000012.1 coordinate 29,300, forward strand.
CCAAAGCAGTAGATTTGACAGAATTATTATCAAAAAGATCCGAATTTAAGATTTTTTTTACAAAAAGCCAAACAACATTCAGAATCTTTCAATAAAAGTTCTCCTAAATAATCTATCGCATCATCAGAAGGATCTTCGTATGAATCCGCATTTACATAGCCATTTTCAAGATAACTATCTAATCCTGAAATCGACTCAATAAACTCTATTCTTTCTGTCATTTGAAAGTTCCTGTTTGAACAGTGGCTAATCTCTTCGAACCATCAGGCAGGATTGTCCAAGTTGCATACACTCTAACCGAACCATTATTTCCTGAAACAACAACTGATGTTTTCCGGTTTTCAGGTGTAACATCTTTTGCTGAATCCAATAGCTTACTTATTATCATATTATTATTAACTTTAGTATCAGGAAGACCTGCATTATTTAGTTGTTGATACTGGCTGACCATGTTGCCGTTTGTATTATCAACGGTTCCTGTTGATGTCATATTGAGCTGCTTATCGGCGATAACTCTTCCCTGTTGGTTATCGATGGTGTCTGCGGTTATTGTCAACTCTCCCAAGCTTGAGATGCCCTGTGCAGGTTGGTTGTTGCGGTTGGTTATTTTGCCTTGCTTCCCATCTAGAGTCAGGTTTTTATCCGCATGTATCCAGCCAGCTTCATTATGTGAATTTACGTAGTGATATGATTGAGAAATATGGCTTATTTTAAATTTTCAATAAAAACAACTGGATATGTTTTTTTGAAAAATAAACAAGAATATAAAATGATTTATTAATTAATGAGTTATATGGCTGGTGTCAGGTATTTTTGATTTAATTCTATATATTGATAAACATGTAATATATATAACTAGGAATATTATTATGTAATTGTTGTTAAGGTGATATTTGAAATTATTATCTTAGGTATTAAATGAATGAGGAATGTTGTTTTCTCTGGTTAGATTGATTATTTCTTAATTCATTGTTGGGTGTTTTTTTCAGCGAGTATGCGAATGGGCCAAATTATTGCTGATTAAGAAGTAATGGTATTCATTCTCATTTCGTTTATAGCGACTTTTGGGTTTATTCACTACCTTGGTGATTGTCGGAATTAATCACCAAGGTGAAATAATGATTCAACAAGAAAGTTTTTACCTTATTTCTCTTCTTCTTCACTTGATTTGCTGTTGGCTGTCAGCAAATAAGGCGATTGCTGCCAGCGGCTTGGTGTTAATTGCAACAAATTATGTGCCAGAATAAAACCAATTGCCAAAGCCAGTAGGATCATGATCCTGAGCAGATTGGTGGTGTTGTCTACCTGTTTGGATTCTGTTGCCAGTTTGTGGGTATCCAGTGTCAGGCGCAGAAAACCGTTTGGTTCATCTTTTCCTGGAATGGGAACGACTATCTGGTGGTTAAAATAACTTCCTGCTTTTTTACCACCCAGCGATAAACGATCGCGTACTGGCACACTTTCACCACTATGTGCAACTTGTGTTCCATTTTTAAGGTAAACGCTCGCATCAAGTATGCGGCTGTTTTTGGTCAGATGATTCAAATTAGCCAGTATCTGTTCATTATTAAGATCTTTGCTGCCACTCTCCATATAATCGGATAAGCTGAATGCGACTTGTTTTGCTAGGGTTTTGGCCAATTCCTCAAACTGATCTATCTGAGCTTGTTGGTGAGAACGGCTAAAATAAGAAACGCCCTGCATTAGAAATACTAATAAGGCAATACAGATCAATATAATAGCTGTTTTATGCAGTCGGAATTTTAATTTAGCTTTGATCATAGTTATCTCTTCCTGGCTGTGGTTAATTCAATGTTGCCAGATGCGATACAGAGAGGATAGTTTGAAATGCCATTTTTTGCAGTCAGAGCTATGTAGGATTACAGGAGTAGGGATTAATGTCTAATAACCTAGCTTATCGTTATTTGCCGGAAGAGGTCCATAAGTGGCCGGGATTACCACTTTCATTAAGTGGTGAAGAAGTTATGCCATTGGATTACCGGGCTGGTGACAGTGGTTGGTTGATATATGGTCGTGGTTTAGATAAACAACGTATCAGTAACTTTCAGCATCGGCTTGGTGCGGCAATTGTTATTGTCTCTTCATGGCGTATTGATGATTATCAGGTAGTGCGTATTGCTGGAAGTCTGACGCCGCGTATTAAAAGACTTGCTGATGAGTGTCGGCTGGATGTTGTTCCTTTGGGGCAGATTCCACGGTTGCGTTCGCCAGGTTTGTTGGTCATGGATATGGATTCAACGGCAATTCAAATTGAGTGTATTGATGAAATAGCTCGTTTGGCAGGCGTAGGTGACAAGGTGGCCGAAATTACTGAGCGGGCAATGCAAGGCGAGTTAGATTTTTCTGAGAGTCTGCGGGAGCGGGTTTCTCAGCTTGCAGGAGCTGATGCTGATATTCTGCGGCAGGTTGTAGAAGATTTACCACTTATGCCAGGGTTGACCAGTCTGGTGCGTAAGTTGCAGTCCTTTGATTGGCATGTGGCAATCGCGTCAGGGGGATTCACCTATTTTGCGGATCACCTGCGCCAGAATTTACGTTTGGTTGCTGCGGTAGCAAATCAGTTAGAAGTAAAAAATAGCAAGTTGACAGGTAAGGTTAAAGGGCCAGTTGTTGATGCCAAATATAAGGCTGCCACATTGGTGAGATTGGCGAAAAAACTGAATATCCCATTGGAACAAACTGTGGCTATTGGTGATGGTGCTAATGATTTAAAAATGATCCGTAAAGCGGGACTGGGTATTGCTTATCATGCGAAACCAAAGGTTTATGCTCAGTCGAAGGTGACAATTCGGCATGCTGATCTGATGGGGGTATTGTGTGTGTTAAGTGGTGGTCTTAAACACGAAGAACGTTAATGAAGTTGTTTTAGGGAGTGCAGAGTGGCGAAAGCAGCAAAACGAGCGTTTGTCTGTAATGAGTGTGGGGCAGATTACCCGCGCTGGCAGGGTCAATGTAGTGCATGTCATGCTTGGAATACTATTACTGAGATGCGTTTAGCCGCTGCATCTTCCTCTCGTAGTGACAGATTCAGTGGTTATGCGGGAGATGGGGGTGTTAGCAGGGTTCAAAAATTATCAGAGATTAGTCTGGAAGAACTTCCTCGTTTTTCCACTGGATTCAAAGAATTTGACCGGGTTCTGGGCGGTGGTGTTGTACCTGGTAGTGCCATTCTGATTGGTGGTAACCCAGGAGCCGGAAAAAGTACCTTACTGTTGCAGACGATGTGTCAGTTATCCACGCAAATGAAAATGTTATACGTCACTGGAGAGGAGTCGTTACAACAGGTTGCTATGCGTGCTCACCGCTTGGGGTTGCCGGTTGATAATCTGAATATGTTGTCAGAAACCAGCATTGAGCAGATTTGCTTGATTGCAGAGCAGGAACAGCCAAAACTGATGGTGATTGACTCCATTCAGGTGATGCATATGGCGGATATTCAATCCTCTCCTGGGAGTGTTGCTCAGGTCAGGGAAACCGCTGCTTATCTTACTCGGTTTGCTAAAACCCGTGGTGTTGCCATTGTTATGGTGGGTCATGTAACTAAAGATGGTTCGCTGGCCGGCCCGAAAGTATTGGAACACTGTATTGACTGTTCAGTAATGCTTGATGGTGAGGCTGATTCTCGTTTCCGTACTTTACGCAGCCATAAAAATCGGTTTGGTGCTGTCAATGAGCTGGGAGTATTTGCTATGACAGAGCAGGGGTTGCGCGAAGTGAGTAACCCGTCAGCGATTTTCCTTAGCCGTGGTGATGAAGTGACGGCTGGCAGTTCGGTCATGGTGGTATGGGAAGGTACCCGTCCTTTATTGGTGGAAATTCAGGCGCTGGTGGATCATTCGATGATGAATAATCCACGCCGTGTGGCTGTTGGTTTAGAGCAAAACCGGTTGGCTATCCTACTGGCGGTTCTTCATCGTCATGGTGGTTTGCAAATGTCCGATCAGGATGTGTTTGTCAATGTGGTCGGTGGCGTTAAGGTAGCGGAAACCAGTGCAGACCTCGCTTTACTTCTCTCTTTAGTTTCCAGTTTTCGGGATCGGCCTTTACCCCGTGATTTGGTTGTATTTGGTGAGGTGGGGCTGGCCGGTGAAATCCGTCCTGTACCGAGTGGGCAGGAACGGATATCGGAAGCGGCTAAACATGGTTTTAAACGGGCGATAGTCCCTTATGCCAATATGCCGAAAAAAGAGCTGCCAGGGATGAAAGTTTTTGGTGTGAGAAAGCTGGCAGATGCTTTATCTGTTATGGAAGATCTTGATTAAACTGGGGGAGATATGGGTCAATTTGACTACCTTAAAAAAGCGATTAAACAAACGGGTTGTACGTTGCAACAGGTTGCTGATGCAAGCGGTATGACTAAAGGTTATCTCAGCCAGTTAATTAATGACAAAATCAAAAGCCCGAGTGCCAAAAAATTGGCTTCTCTCCATAACTATCTGGGGTTGCAATATCCTGTGCAGAATAAAACAGTTGGCGTGATATTTGGTAAGTTTTATCCATTGCATACCGGGCATATTTATCTCATTCAACGGGCTTGTAGTCAGGTCGATGAATTACATATCATCCTTTGTCATGATGAACCGAGGGATAAAGAGCTGTTTGTGAATAGCTCCATGTCGCAGCAACCTACTGTTAGTGATCGTCTGCGTTGGTTACTTCAGACATTTAAATATCAGAAAAATATTCATATTCATTCTTTTGATGAACAGGGAATTGAGCCATATCCACATGGTTGGGATGTGTGGAGTAAAGGCATGAAAGCCTTTATGTCAAAGGAGGGGATTAATCCAAGTTATATCTATTCCAGTGAAACTCAGGATGCTCCCCGTTATAAAGAACAATTGGGAATTGAAACTATTCTTATCGATCCACAACGATCATTTATGAAGATCTGTGGTCGACAGATTCGCCAAGACCCATTCCGTCATTGGGAATATATTCCTACAGAAGTAAAACCTTTCTTTGTCCGTACAGTAGCTATTCTTGGTGGAGAATCTAGTGGTAAATCCACGTTGGTTAACAAATTGGCAAATATTTTTAATACTACCAGTGCTTGGGAGTATGGTCGTGATTATGTTTTCTCTCATCTGGGAGGTGATGAGATGGCGTTACAATATTCAGACTATGACAAAATCGCATTGGGTCAAGCACAGTATATTGATTTTGCAGTAAAATATGCGAATAAGGTTACATTTGTAGATACTGATTTCGTGACTACCCAAGCATTCTGCAAGCGATATGAAGGGCGTGAGCATCCGTTTGTTCAGGCATTGATTGATGAATACCGATTTGATTTAGTCATTCTACTAGAAAATAATACCCCTTGGGTTGCTGATGGTTTGCGTAGCCTCGGTAGCGATCAGGATCGTAAAGCGTTCCAGCAATTGTTGGAGGATATTCTAAAAGACAATAATACTGAATATGTTAAGGTGGATTCACCAGATTATGACCAACGTTTCTTGCGTTGTATTGACCTTATTCAGCAACTTTTAGCTGTTAACCCTAAGCCGAACATCAGTTGAATCGTTTATACCCTTCATCTTTCAAGCTGCTGCTTTGTTGGCTGCGTTCACTTACCCCGGTCACAGAGTTCTCTATGCTCCCGGGGATTCGCTCCCTTGCCGTCGCGATCCATCTTGAGATCTATTGGGTATAATTAGATTCATATATAATATTTTATATGATAAACTAATAAATATATTAAATATATGTCTGACTGCGATGTGAGTTGTGGTTGGATATTCTTACTTCTTATAAGTAATAAAATATATAATAGCTATTAATATTTTTGATACTTCTATTGATTATTTATTTCTTGAATAAAAACAAAATTAATAATTAAATACTTCCCTGTTGATTTATAAATAAATTTTTTGGCTTTGTGGTTTATTTGAAAATAAGATAAGGTTGATTTTTATATTAAATATTTTAATGTTTGATGTGTCTTTGTTATTACGGAAATTAAATATTAACTTTAACCTGTTGTTATGATATTAGGGTGTTTTTATCTATAAAAAATTATTTATCTGATGTTATTTTTGTATTTGAACTAACCAAATAATGCTCTGCTGTTAATGAATTTTTGATAGGAATGGGTTGATCTTGTTTAGTGAAATTTTGATTTTAGCATACAGGTAGCCATTTGAAATAGTCACTGGTAGAAATATTGATATACTTTTAATTAAGATATTTCTTATATGATTTCCCTTCGTTTGTGTAATCTTATAATGATGAATATCTGTATTTTTACGGATTGTTCTGGCTGTAAGTGTTACCGATAATGCCAGATTTCTTACACTATTATGCTGAGATAATGAATTTGAATCAAATCGCTACGATTGAAGCCATTGACATTTCATATGGTTTTTCAAACAGTCAAACTAACCAAAAAATGATTTCGGACATCAATCTTTCTATTTTTCCAGGTGAATTTACTTTGATTACTGGGGATCTCTGTTCAGGAAAAAGTACTTTGCTGGCAATGACTTCTGGGTTGTTGCGTCTCGACAGCGGAAAAATATTAATTGCTGATCACGAATTGGGTAAACTGAATCACTGTGAATTAGATAGATTTCATTCGATAAATTGTGGTTTTATTTTTCAAAGAATTAATTTATCTAATGAACTCACAGCATTGGATAATTTGCTATTATCCCTGTCCTGTGGAATCACTGCTTCTCATCAGGAATCGATAGCTAGGGCAACTAAGGCACTCAATACTGTTGGTCTGAAACATAAGAAAGATATATATCCCAGGGAATTATGTGATAGTGAAAAACAACGCGTAGCAATAGCCAGAGCAATTGTGAATAGTCCCCGGTATTTGTTTGCTGACGAGCCAACTTGTTATCTTGATAAATATGACTGTCAGACAGCCATTGATATCTTAAGATTTATTGCTCATCATCAAAGGGGAACGGTTGTTGTAGCTTCACAGGATAATAGGCTTATTAGACATGCAGATCGTATTATTACGCTGAAAGAAGGGAAAATTATCCATGATACGCATCTTACATATAGCATTGTGAATAAGACTATGAGTTTATATGAGGATAATAATTAGAGGAAAACGGCCTGTTGTCAGGCCGTTCTTAATATGATTATTTGCTAATTCTCTTATACTTAATGCGATGTGGTTCTAGTGCTTCAGCTCCCAGAGTCCGCTTTTTATAGTCTTCGTATTCACTGAAGTTACCTTCAAAGAAGGTCACTTTTCCTTCATCCTGATAATCAATGATGTGGGTTGCGATACGGTCAAGGAACCAGCGGTCATGGGAGATAACCATTGCACAGCCTGGGAATTCCAATAGGGCATTTTCTAATGCGCGCAGGGTTTCAATATCCAGATCGTTGGTTGGTTCGTCGAGCAGCAGCATGTTACCGCCAACTTGCAACAGTTTGGCCAAGTGCAGTCGGCCCCTTTCACCGCCAGACAGTTCACCGACACGTTTACCTTGATCAACACCTTTGAAGTTGAAACGCCCAACATAGGCGCGACTTGGGAGCTCAAAGTTACCGATACGCATGATATCTTGACCATTAGAAATCTCTTCCCAGACGGTTTTCTTGTCATCCATATCGTCACGGAACTGATCTACAGAAGCTAGTTTGACGGTTTCTCCTAACGTGATAGTGCCGGAATCAGGTTGCTCTTGGTTGGAAAGCATACGGAATAGGGTAGATTTACCGGCACCGTTAGGCCCAATAATCCCGACAATCGCCCCTTTTGGTAGGGAAAAACTCAAATTATCGATAAGAACCCGGTCGCCATAGGATTTGGTCAAATTTTCCACTTCCAGAACTTTGTCACCTAAGCGTGATCCCGGTGGGATAAACAGTTCACTGGTTTCGTTACGTTTCTGATATTCAACGCTGTTCAATTCTTCAAAACGTGCCAGACGTGCTTTACCTTTCGCTTGACGGCCTTTTGGATTTTGGCGAACCCATTCTAATTCTTTCTCGATAGATTTACGGCGGGCGGCTTCTGTCGATGCTTCCTGAGCCAGACGAGCATCTTTTTGCTCCAACCATGAAGAGTAGTTGCCTTCCCATGGGATACCTTCACCACGGTCAAGCTCCAGAATCCAGCCTGCAACGTTATCAAGGAAGTAACGATCGTGAGTGATTGCAACAACAGTACCTTCATAATCGTGCAGGAAGCGCTCCAGCCATGCAACAGATTCGGCATCAAGGTGGTTAGTTGGTTCGTCTAATAGCAGCATATCTGGTTTTTCTAGCAGTAAACGGCAGATTGCTACGCGGCGGCGTTCACCCCCGGATAGGTGCTCAATTTTTGCATCCCATGATGGCAGACGTAGCGCATTAGCGGCACGTTCAAGCTGATTATCAAGGTTATGACCATCATGTGACTGAATAATCGCTTCTAGTTCACCTTGTTCTTTAGCCAGTTTGTCAAAATCAGCATCAGGGTCAGCATAGGCTGCGTAGACTTCATCTAAACGCGTCAGTGCATGTTTTACTTCACTGACCGCTTCTTCCACAGCTTCACGCACAGTATGCTCAAGGTTTAATTTTGGCTCCTGTGGTAGATAGCCAATTTTAATCCCTGGCTGTGGACGGGCTTCTCCTTCGATGTCTTTGTCAATACCGGCCATAATACGTAATAAGGTGGATTTCCCTGCGCCGTTAAGACCAAGAACACCAATTTTTGCTCCCGGGAAGAAACTCAGGGAGATATTTTTCAGAATATGACGTTTCGGGGGAACAATTTTACCGACCCGATGCATGGAGTAAACATATTGAGCCACGTTGCTATGAGCCTCGCTATCTCTGATTGTTATAATGCCTGTTTTGCAAAGTAAGTTGTAAGAACAGGGCGTGTTGGTGTTTGATTATATCAAGTTAGGTTATTTATGCTCATTTGAACACGATTTGTCACAGTTTACCCGATTTAAGTTAATAAACTCTATAACCCAATTGCCGGAATGAAATGATGCTGGGTTGAATTTATTAAGTGTGATTAATTTATTTAGATAAAAAGCTTACCTTAATGAGATATATGGTTAAATATTTCATAATGGGATAAATTAATGTGGTAATTAGTATTAATCATATTATTATGATGTTCATGTGTGTGCGAATATCAACCTATTCAACTTGATCTCCGGGAGGAGTGTGGTAATGGCTAGATGGCAACACCTTGCGGTGACTGTAGGGTTGGTTTTTGTATCTGTAGCAGCAAACGCTGATTCTCTGGATAATCAGCGACAAAGATATCAGCAGATTAAGCAAGCGTGGGATGCCAGCGATATGGCTGAAGTCGCGAGATTGATGCCAACATTAAAAGATTATCCGCTTTATCCTTACTTGGAATATCGAGAATTGAATTATGATCTCGCTCTTGTGACATCAGAACAGATCCGTGACTTTATTGATCGTTATCCTAATTTACCACCAGCACGTTCTTTATCATCCCGTTTTATCAATGAGCTTGCACGTCGTGAAGATTGGAGTGGTGTGCTGGTATTCAGTCCCACGGTCCCGAAATCTATTACGGCCCGTTGTAATTACTATTTTGCTAAATGGGCTACAGGTGAGAAGTCGGTTGCTTGGCAGGGAGCAAAAGATGTCTGGTTGAATGGGCGCTCTTTACCAGCCAGCTGCGATAAATTATTGGATGTCTGGCAGCAGGCAGGCTATTTATCGGTGGAATTGGTATTACAGCGTATTAATCTCGCCTTGAAAGCAGGGGATACTTCTCTGGTCAGTTACCTCGCTAAGCGATTGTCACCAGGATACAAAAGTATCAGTGATGGCCTGATTAAGTTGCAGGATGATCCTGCTACTGTATTAGATTTTGCTAATAATGCTGGACCGACTGATTTTACTCGTGCAGCTACCGTAGCCGCCTTCTTACGTTTTGCCCGTCAAGATCCGGATCAGGCAAGAACGATCATTCCATCAATTGTTAGAGTGCAAAAGATGAATGAAAGTGAGCGCCAGCGGTTAAAAGAGATTGTTGCATGGCAGTTGATGGGGAATGTGACCTATGAACAGGAAAAGTGGCGTGATGATGTAATCCGCGATACCCAATCTGTTTCACTGCTTGAGCGTCGTGTTCGTTTGGCATTGGGTAACGCAGATGAGCGTGGTCTGGATCAGTGGATCAAATTGTTACCGTCAGAGAACCAGAATAAAGAGCACTGGCGTTATTGGCGAGCTAATATTTTATTGGCACAGGGTAAAAAAAGTGCAGGTGAGGCAATACTGCGTAAGCTGACAGAAGGTCGTGGTTTTTATCCAATGGTTGCTGCGCAAAAACTGAATATCAGCTATCCACTAATCATTAATACAGCAAAGAAACCAGATGCTGCTATTGCTGCAATACCTGAAGTGCGGAGAGTAAGGGAACTGATATATTGGCAAATGGATAATCTTGCTCGTATAGAGTGGAGCTATCTGGTTGCTAGTCAGAGTAAATCAAAACAAGAGCAACTTGCCCGTTATGCTTTTAACCAAAAATGGGCGGCTCTTAGTGTACAGGCGACAATAACCGGAAAAATGTGGGACCACCTTGAAGAGCGTTTCCCATTGGCATGGCAGCAGGAATTTAACCATTTTACGTCAGATAAAGGCATTTCTCAGAGTTATGCAATGGCGATAGCGCGTCAGGAAAGTGCTTGGAACCCGCAAGCGAGTTCTTCTGTCGGTGCAGTTGGTTTGATGCAGGTGATGCCGGAAACGGCGGAATATACGGTTAAGCAAAATGGTATTCAGGGATATGCAAACAGTAGCCAACTGATAAACCCATTGACTAATATTGAAATTGGTACTGCTTATCTTGAGTCTGTTTATCAGCGTTTTGGGAATAATCGGATACTTGCCAGTGCTGCTTATAATGCAGGCCCAACTCGTGTAGATCGCTGGTTATCTGACAGCGGTGGACGGTTGGACGCGATAGCCTTTATTGAAAGTATTCCATTTTCCGAAACTCGGAATTATGTCAAAAATGTTTTGGCTTATGATGTTTTCTACGGTAATTTCATGGGTAAATCATCAAATGTGTTGACTAACGCAGAATGGCAAAGGCGTTACTGATTTATGGCAAACTATGTTATTCTGCCGTACTAGTTGAATAGTATGAAACTGATTAATTATGACTCCAAATCATCTGACAGATCCGGCACTTTCGCCACAAAATAATGAAGACTGGCAACGCTTTGTGACGTTACTCCAACAGGCTTTTACACAAAATTTACAGCACCCGATTTTGCAGTTATTATTGACACCGGATGAACGAACAGCGCTGGCTACAAGAGTCCGAATTATCCAGGAATTGATGAGTGGGCAAATGAGCCAACGTGAGTTGAAAAATGAACTTGGGGTTGGAATTGCGACTATCACACGTGGCTCTAATAGTCTAAAATCTGCACCAAATGATGTGAAAGCTTGGTTAGAAGAGCAATTATTGAAATAACAGGCCGCCGGCTGCGGCCCATGATGAATGCTTGTTTAGCGGCCATCCAGTTCTTTATAAATTTCATGATATACAGGTACTAAAGCGAGTATCAGGGCTTGATGGTATACACTGGTACGAGTCAGGATACCATTGGTGAAAAAGCCAATGGCACCGCCTTTCCACTTGATGTTGTCAATACCTGTAAGGTAAGCCATTTCATGCCCTAATTCTCGGCCTTCACGGATACCATTAAGAATTTTTTCTGGTAGCATCAGACTGGCTGAGCGAGATTCTCCACGAATTTGCTGATACTCTACTACCATCCAGGCAAATGTCATATCATCTTCAATACCTGCTTCCACACCAACCCAAAAATCTGCTTCGGGGCGAACCTGTCTGGCAGCCATTACACGCTGACGGGCACCAGTACGGGTTTCTGTGTTACCAATGGGTTGTTGTGGGACACTACTGTCTACGTTGATATCTTCAATCCGGTAAGCACCTGGCCCAAAAATATCATCAAATGCGAGACTAATGGCCTTAATTTTGGCGGGGTTGGTGGTTGCAGCAATAACGTGATACATAATAGATAAGTTATCCTTTGAACTAATATTTACGCAGTATAACGGAAAATGAAAATGTTACAGGTATATCTTGTTCGCCACGGGGAATCAGAATGGAATGCGGAGCGTCGTATTCAGGGACAATCTGACAGCCCTTTAACTGAAACAGGCGAATATCAGGCCAGATTAGTGGCGCAAAGAGTAAAGTCTGAAAGTATTACTCATATTATTACCAGTGATCTCGGACGCACACGCCGTACCGCAGAAATCATTGCTGAGGTTTGTGGTTGTGAAATTATTCTGGAGCCACGTTTACGTGAATTGAATATGGGAGTGCTTGAGCGCAGAAATATTGATTCACTAACCTCTGAAGAGGAAATCTGGCGTAAGAAAATGCTTGATGGTACACCTGGCGGGCGTATCCCTGAAGGCGAATCTATGGATGAATTGGCAGTGCGCATGAGAGCCGCGCTGGAAAACTGCCGTAATCTGCCTGGTGGCAGTCGCCCGTTATTAGTTAGCCATGGAATTGCTCTGGGATGTTTAGTTGGCACAATATTAGGATTACCCGCTCATGCTGAACGTCGTCTTCGTTTGCGTAATTGCTCTTTGTCCAGAGTGGATTACCAAAACAGTCCATGGCTGGCATCTGGTTGGATTGTAGAAATGGCAGGCGATATCACACATTTGGATACGCCTGCACTGGATGAATTACAGCGTTAACGGTTGGATGGGGATAAGATACTGAAATTCTATGATATGATTCTTCGCTTCCTTGTCTCTGTCATTTATATGAGTGGGATAATAACGCTCGATATCGTATCCTTTTCTGCGGGTCAGATTCAGTATTGGCAGGCAAATACCATAGACGGTGAACAGAAAATTCTGTAAGCCTTCTTTGGTGCCATAGTAACTGAATGAGACATACTCCCCAGCCGGTAATGTAACGGGCTGGCTGCCGACCACATCAAACTGTGCATATTTGGGTTCTACCGCAGTGGTGTAAAATACGGTTTGCTCATCCTCTTTTTCTGGATTGGGAATCGCATGGTGAAGACCATAAAGCACTGGCGGTAGCACTTCTGCATTTTGCAGATAGTATGTCCAGAAATTGTGGCGCATTTCAGTACAAAAACTTGACCATTGTTCCAGCATATAGGAACAGGACTGCTCTATACCAACCAGTTGCAGCTCTTCCAGCGTGATATATGTTGCTTCAGGAATATGCCTTTTATCCAGTAATATCGGGGGGCAGATACCTGTGGCACACCATTCCTCACTGAGTCGATAAAATGCAGGTGTTTTGTTGAACTGCTTTTTAAATGCACGGGTAAAAGTTTGTTGGGAGTCAAACCGGTATTGCAAAGCAATATCCAGAATAGGGCGACTGGTTAAACGTAAGGCAACGGCTGCCCGTGACAACCTTCTGGCACGGATATAAGAGCCGATAGCTTGGCCGGTAACGTCCTTAAACATACGTTGCAGGTGCCATTTAGAATAGCCTGCTTTGGCTGCAACATTGTCGAGTGATAATGGTTGATCTAAGTGATTATCTAGCCAACGCAATAAATCACGAATGATGTTGGTTTGATCCATACATCTCCTTAGTCATGTAAGACCAGAAAGAATAATATAAGAGCCTATACCACCAGGCTATTTTGTTTGCCATTCTGAACAAATACGTAGGGTGAGCGAGATGAGTCATTCTCGTGTATTACATATACCCGTTATCTTTCAAGTTGTCTCTTTGTTGGCTGCACTCACTCACCCCAGTCACAGAGTTATCTATGCTCCCGGGGATTCGCTCCCTTGCCGTCGCGATGCATCTTGAAATCTATTGGGTATGTACGTTCTGGTTTCCACGTGCTGCCCATGTTCACAATTTATTGACAAGAATAGCATTCAGCAATAACTCTACTGGATATAAGCACTAAGTGTAAAACAAGTCTCCTATTTACAATAGGATACTTGTTAAGATTATTATTTCACTCATTACTTTGTGAAATTATATTTATATGTAACTATTGTTATTGATAGTATTACCATTCTATCTGGTATCACTGTGGTGAAGTTTTACACTGAATTGATTAAGGTATGGGATTATATATGTTAAAGATCAGAAAGATATTCGTAGCAACCATATTGTTGTTCATACCTCTGGCAACTCAGGCCGAAGAGATTGGTTCGGTAGATACTGTTTTTAAATTTATCGGGCCTGATCATAAAATTGTGGTTGAAGCGTTTGATGATCCTGATGTGAAAAATGTGACTTGTTATCTAAGTAGGGCAAAAACAGGTGGAATCAAAGGTGGCTTAGGACTTGCGGAAGATACCGCTGATGCGGCTATTTCCTGCCAACAGGTGGGTCCTATTGAGCTAACAGACAAGATTAAAAAGAGTGGTAAGAAAGGCATGGTTGTTTTCCAGAAGCGAACTTCATTGGTGTTTAAAAAACTCCAGGTTGTCCGTTTCTATGATGCAAACCGTGATGCACTTGTTTATCTGACTTATTCAGACAAAGTAATTGATGGTTCGCCGAAGAACGCACTCAGTGCTGTGCCAATTATGCCGTGGAAGGTTGCGGAAAATTGAGAGAATAGGATGGGGTTTCTACAAAGACATCCCATCCTGTTATTTAATTCAAATCACGCTTCTAAATCACCACAGAAACGATAACCCTCACCATGAATAGTGGCAATGATCTCCATAGTATCTGGGGTAGATTCGAAATGCTTACGGATACGACGAATTGTCACATCAACAGTACGATCATGGGGCTTCAGTTCACGGCCTGTCATTTTTTTCAGCAAGTCTGCGCGAGTCTGGATTTTGCCCGGATTTTCACAGAAATGAAGCATGGCGCGGAACTCACTACGTGGCAATTTATATTGTTCACCAGCAGGGCTGATCAGAGAGCGGCTATTGATATCTAATTCCCAACCATTGAATTTGTAGCTTTCAATCTGGCGGCGTTCCTCGCTGACGTTACTCAAATTCATGGTGCGAGAAAGCAGGTTACGGGCGCGAATGGTCAGTTCACGTGGGTTAAATGGTTTGGTGATATAATCATCTGCCCCAATTTCCAACCCAAGGATTTTGTCCACTTCATTATCACGGCCGGTCAGGAACATCAAAGCAACATTCGCTTGTTCACGCAATTCGCGGGCAAGTAACAAGCCATTTTTGCCTGGAAGATTGATATCCATAATCACCAGGTTAATGTCGTTGTCTGACAGAATATGATGCATTTCTGAACCATCGGTGGCTTCATAAACAACATACCCTTCAGCCTCGAAAATGCTTTTCAGGGTGTTGCGAGTGACAATTTCGTCTTCAACAATCAAAATGTGCGGGGTTTGCATGGTTGCTACCTAAAATCGCTTAAAAATAAAATCAGAATGACTCAAACTACTCTTATCTCAGGATATTTACTGGTTATTGTTTGTCATCACTGAAATTATAGTTTAAGTCAGTAATAACATTTATTGATATGTTTTACACTGAAAGTAAAAGTTGTTTTTCCTTTGGTGGGCATGTACCCGAAAAAACTGGTTAAACAGTGTTATGTTAGTCTATTAACAGCAATATAACAGCTTGCAATGCATTTACCATCTAAAAAAACTACCTTTTATTGACGTACATCAAAATTGATTGTAGCACGTTAATATTATTTATATTTGTTATTTTATACTTTGTATTATGCAGGAAAATGAAAAATTTCTGTTAACATGCAAAATACTTTTGTATAAAAAATAGTCTTTCTTGTGCTTGCCGGTGAACAAAAATACCTGATTTTTACTAAAAGACAAAATATATTGTTAATTTTGTTAAAAATAGAGTTAACAACTGAACGAAGGCATTAAATTGGATATATTTGTTTGCATTGGTGACTATAGAATAAATTATTTCAATGCAAGAAATATCGAAAATATAAGGTTGTCTAAAGAAAATGTTTGACTTTGCGCACAGATTCCTTTAACCAATATAGGGTCGAACTCATTAAATGACAGACAGGAACTTATGCAAACAATCAGCCTGAAAACCACAATTATTACTACCACCGGAACTACAAGTTGCGGGGCGGGCTGACGCATACACAAAACAGATAAAAAAGCCCGCATCTAAATCAGATGCGGGTTTTTTTTTGGCGCTGAATCAGGAGAAAAATGTCAATGCTAGTGCTTAAATTTGGAGGGACTTCGGTCGCTAACTGCCAGCGTATGCTGAGTGTCGCCGATATCGCTGAGAAAAAGCTTTCTCAAGGAGGGGTTGCGTTAGTGCTTTCTGCCCCGGCAAAAATAACTAATCATTTAGTCGCCATGATCGAAAAAACTGTGGTTGGGCAAGACGTTATTACCCATATGCACGATGCTGAACAGATCTTTGCTGATTTATTGCAGGGGCTAGTACAGGCGCAACCCGGTTTTGATTATGAACGGTTAAAAATGATGGTTGAGCAAGAATTTGCTCAATTAAAACAGGTTTTGCATGGTATCTCATTATTGGGCCAATGCCCGGACAGTATTAACGCTTCTCTGATTTGCCGTGGTGAAAAACTCTCTATCGCCATTATGGCATCTGTATTACAGGCGCGTGGTCATAAGGTCACAGTGATTGATCCGGTAAAAAATCTGTTGGCACAAGGTCATTATCTTGAATCTACAGTAGATATTAATGAGTCTACAACGCGCATTTCTTCTCTAAATATTCCTGATGATCATATTATCCTGATGGCGGGTTTTACCGCTGGGAATGATCAAGGAGAGTTGGTTGTCTTAGGACGTAATGGTTCTGACTATTCTGCCGCTGTTTTGGCTGCTTGTTTGCGTGCTAAATGTTGTGAAATCTGGACTGATGTCGATGGTGTCTATACCTGTGATCCAAGAATTGTGCCAGATGCACGTTTATTAAAAGGAATGTCCTATCAGGAAGCAATGGAACTCTCTTATTTTGGGGCTAAAGTGCTCCATCCGCGGACTATTGCTCCGATTGCTCAATTTCAGATTCCTTGTTTGATTAAAAATACAGCCAATCCTGATGCGCCGGGAACACTTATCGGTGATGGGCAGAAAGATGAAAGTACACCAGTGAAAGGTATTACCAACCTCAGCAATATGGCCATGATTAACGTATCAGGTCCCGGAATGAAGGGTATGGTTGGTATGGCCGCACGAGTATTTGCGGTTATGTCCCGCAAAGGGATTTCTGTTGTGTTAATCACTCAGTCATCTTCAGAATACAGCATCAGTTTCTGTGTGCCTCAACGTGAACTGGAACGTGCACGTCAGGCATTGAGTGAAGAATTCTATCTAGAACTGAAAGATGGTGTACTTGATCCTTTGGATGTGATGGAAAATCTCTCTATCATCTCTGTTGTGGGTGATGGTATGCGTACTCTGCGCGGCATTTCTGCCCGTTTTTTCTCGGCTCTCGCTCGCGGTAACATCAATATTGTTGCCATTGCACAAGGGTCTTCTGAACGTTCTATCTCGGCGGTTATCGACAATGAAGTTGCTACTACCGCAGTTCGCCTATGCCATCAGATGTTATTTAACACTGATCAGGTGATCGAGGTTTTTGTTGTCGGCGTCGGTGGTGTTGGTAGCGCTTTAATTGAGCAAATCCGTCGCCAGCAAGCGTGGTTAAAACAAAAACACATTGATTTACGGGTATGTGGTATCGCTAATTCACGGGCTATGCTGACGGATATGAGAGGTATTTGTCTCGATAATTGGCAGCAATGTTTGTCAGAAGTTAAAGAGCCATTTAGCCTGAGTCGTCTGATCCGCCTGGAGAAAGAGTATCATTTGCTTAATCCGGTGATAGTGGATTGTACCTCTAATCAGCAAATTGCAGATCAGTATGCTAGCTTCCTGAGTGATGGGTTTAATGTAGTAACGCCGAATAAGAAAGCTAACACTGCATCAATGGTTTATTACCATCAGATCCGTAAGGCAGCAGAAAAATCCAAACGAAAATTCCTGTATGACACCAATGTGGGAGCGGGTCTACCTGTTATTGAAAACTTACAGAATTTGCTGAATGCGGGTGATGAGTTGGTTCAGTTTAATGGCATTCTTTCCGGCTCTCTTTCCTTTATTTTCGGTATGTTGGATGAAGGGATATCATTATCTCAGGCAACTTTACTGGCGAAAGAGAAAGGTTATACCGAGCCAGATCCTCGTGATGATCTCTCTGGTATGGATGTTGCCCGTAAGCTGTTAATCCTCGCACGTGAGTCAGGTTGTGAGCTTGAATTGGATGATATTGATGTAGAGCCGGTGTTACCCGCTTCCTTTGATGATAGCGGCAATGTGGAGACTTTCCTTGAACGTCTATCCTCGCTTGATCAGGTTTTCAACCAGCGTGTAGCAGAAGCGAAAGCTCAAGGGAAAGTGTTACGTTATATTGGCATGATTGAGAATGGTCGTTGCAGAGTAAAAATTGCTGCTGTAGATGGCAATGACCCGCTTTATAAAGTTAAAAATGGCGAAAATGCGCTGGCATTCTACACTCGTTACTATCAGCCGATACCGTTGGTACTGCGTGGTTACGGAGCCGGTAATGATGTTACAGCCGCCGGGGTTTTTGCCGATATGCTGCGTACTTTATCCTGGAAACAGGGAGTTTAATTGTGATTAAAGTCTATGCTCCCGCATCTATTGGGAATGTCAGTGTTGGGTTTGATGTACTGGGAGCCGCAGTTTCTCCAGTTGATGGGACTTTGTTAGGTGACTGTGTTGCTGTTCGTGCGGCGGATAGTTTCAGTTTGCGTAATGAAGGACGATTTGTGGGGAAGCTACCTGAAAAACAGGAGAACAACATCGTTTATCAATGTTGGCAGTTATTCTGCCAGCGTTTAGGTAAACAATTACCTGTGGAGATGACGCTAGAAAAGAATATGCCAATTGGTTCTGGTCTTGGTTCCAGCGCTTGTTCTGTTGTAGCGGGTTTAATGGCACTCAACGAATTTACGGGACGCCCGTTCAGCGAAGGTCAATTACTGGAAATGATGGGCGAGTTGGAAGGGCGTATTTCAGGCAGCATTCACTATGATAACGTCGCGCCATGTTACCTTGGCGGTTTGCAACTGATTATGGAACAAGGGGATATTATCTGTCAGTCAGTGCCTTCATTTGATGAATGGCTCTGGGTGATGGCTTATCCGGGCATTAAAGTTTCTACCTCAGAAGCCAGAGCAATTTTACCTGCTAAGTACTCGAAGCGGGATGTTATCGACCATGGGCGTTTTCTTGCTGGTTTTATTCATGCTTGTCATACACAGCAACCTGAACTGGCAGCCAGATTGATGAAAGATGTTGTTGCTGAGCCGTACCGTAGACAACTGTTACCAGGTTTTAATAAAGCTCGTGAAGCAGCAAAAGAGATAGGCGCATTGGCCTGTGGTATTTCTGGTTCCGGCCCGACGTTGTTTTCCATTTGTAATGATATGGCTACCGCAGAGAAAATGGCTGAGTGGCTGCAACAGCATTATGTTCAGAATGATGAAGGTTTTGTACACATTTGCCGTCTGGATCTCGCAGGCGCACGACAGATAGGGTAACTGATGAAACTGTATAACTTAAAAGACAACAGCGAGCAGGTGAGTTTTGCGCAGGCAGTAAAACAGGGGTTAGGTAAACAGCAAGGACTTTTCTTCCCGCAAGATTTACCTGAATTCAGTCGTGAAGAAATTGACCAACTGTTGAAACTGGATTTTGTTACCCGCAGTGGTCGCATTCTTTCAGCGTTTATTGGTGATGAAATTCCGCCAGAACAACTGGCGGCACGAATTGAGAATGCTTTTACTTTTCCAGCACCTGTTGCAAAAGTGACAGATGATATTGCAACGCTGGAATTATTCCACGGCCCGACTCTGGCATTCAAAGATTTTGGTGGCCGTTTTATGGCACAAATACTGGCACAGGTTGCGGGTGAACAGCCTGTGACTATTTTAACCGCGACATCTGGCGATACTGGTGCAGCAGTAGCGCATGCTTTCTATGGATTGAATAATGTACAGGTGGTTATTCTCTATCCGCAGGGTAAAATTAGCCCGTTACAGGAAAAACTCTTCTGTACATTGGGCGGTAACATTCACACAGTTGCAATTGATGGCGATTTCGATGATTGCCAGGCGCTGGTTAAACAGGCGTTTGATGATCAAGAGTTGAAACAGGCTCTGTATCTCAATTCAGCTAACTCAATTAACATTAGTCGCTTGCTGGCACAAATTTGCTATTACTTTGAGGCGGTGGCTCAGGTACCGGAAGATAAGCGTAAAAAATTAGTTATTTCTGTACCCAGTGGGAATTTTGGTGATTTAACTGCCGGTTTATTGGCAAAATCAATGGGATTGCCGGTAAAACGTTTTATCGCAGCGACTAATGTTAACGACACAGTTCCACGTTATCTGGCGGATGGAAAATGGCTTCCTCATCAGACGGTTGCTACGCTTTCCAACGCAATGGATGTGAGTCAGCCAAACAACTGGCCGCGTATTGAAGAACTATTTTGTCGTCGCTCCTGGAAATTAAGTGAATTGGGGTATGGCATAGTCAGTGATGAAGTCACTAAAGGGACCATCAAGGAATTGGCTAAACTGGATTATATCTCTGAGCCTCATGCAGCCGTTGCTTACCGAGTTTTGCGTGATCAATTACAGGAAGATGAATACGGATTATTTCTCGGTACAGCTCATCCGGCGAAATTTAAAGAGAGTGTGGAGCAGATTCTGGGTGAGGAATTACCACTGCCTGAAGCTCTGGCAGAACGAGCTGATTTGACATTGTTATCTCATTACTTACTGGCAGATTTTGCTAAATTGCGTACTTTCCTGATGGAAAGAGCACCTAAGTAATCAAGAAAATAGGCGCCGCACAGATCATGCGGCGTTTATACCCGTTATTTTTCAAGTTGCCTCTTGGTTGGCTGCACTCACTCACCCCGGTCACTGAGTTATCTATGCTCCCGGGGATTCGCCCCTTGCCGTCGCGATCCATCTTGAAATCCATTGGTATATATCGCAAAAATTTTTTAATGTTGTTCCGGTCGCTTAAATACCAGTTCATTCCCTTTGGATAACGATTCATTAAAAGCGTAACCATCCAGATTGAATTCCACCAGACGGTCAATTTGTGTTAACTGATTCTGAATAATAAACCGACTCATCAGCCCACGGGCTTTTTTCGCATAGAAGCTGATAATCTTATACTTACCGTTTTTTTCATCAAGGAATACAGGTTTAATGATCTTACCGGCTAATTTTTTTGTATTAACGGATTTGAAATATTCATCGGAAGCCAGATTAACCAATACATTATCGCCTTGCTGATCCAGGGCTTCATTAAGTTTTTCTGTGATCAGCTCTCCCCAGAAAGAATAAAGATCTCTGCCACGTTGATTCTCCAGCTTGATCCCCATTTCCAACCGGTAAGGTTGCATCAGATCTAAAGGACGAAGCATGCCATAAAGGCCAGACAGGATACGCAGATGATCCTGAGCAAAATCAAAATCCTTGTCGGAAAAACCTTCAGCTTGCATACCGGTATACACATCACCTTTAAATGCCAGAATAGCCTGACGTGCATTTTCTGGCGTGAAATCAGCATGCCATTCGCCAAAGCGGGCCGCATTCAGACCGGCAAGTTTATCGCTGATACCCATCAAACTGGCAATTTGGGCAGGTGTTAGTTTACGGCAGATGCTAATTAGCTGTTCTGACTGATTAAGTAATGCTGGCTGACTATATTTTTCCGTGGCAAGTGGGCTTTCATAATCAAGGGTTTTTGCTGGTGAAATAGTGATAAGCATAATGTTATCCCGGTTGTTCAGATTAAGTGACTTTAACAAAAGATAGGATAATAGAGAATGAATAACAATGATAACAGAAACTGTGTGCGTGCTATCTGTGGCGTAACCAGCTGATAATTTTACATTCCATTTTATTGTTCGATATTATCTTTAATGATAATAATATTTAAATGATTTCTTAAGATATATTTTAATTTAAATTTATATGTAAATTTAAATTAAGTTTTTGCAGTTATTTAAATGTTAATTTTTGTGCGTTTGATCTATTTTTCTTGAGCTGTAATAGTGTAGTTATTCTAAAGGTGAGAGCACTTCTTGCAAATTTGTTTTTTATAAAATTGGAGGAATAGAGATGCAATCAACAGCTCAAAAGCTATTTCAGCCTATATTTACTCGTAAAGCTGAACCTATAAGGTTATTTAGTGTTTCGCAGGATGAAATTGGTTTCGAAGAAATCAATCAAATGATTATTGGACGTATTAAACGTGATGCTGACTTGCTCATGAGTGTCGGTGAGAGTATCGCCCATATTTAAAATAGAAGCCTGTTGTATCTAACAACAGGCTCTTTCTTGTAAGAGATTATTATGAAAAAACATACCGTGTTGCTTAAAGATAGGTTAGATAAAATTCATGTGCTTTCTGCAAAGTCTGGGATCCCGTTGAGAAGATTCCTGAAGGAGAATTACATACCCCAAGACTCTATACTTTGCTATGTGAATGATAAAATAACAGATGATCAAAGCTATGTAGTAAAAGAAAGCGATAAAATAGTTTTGGATATGGTAAGGGCATATCAACTCCCAGAATATTGCAGAACTTTACGTTTATGGGAAGATGATGGCGTTGAGGTAACACAGGAAAATACAGATTCAATTTATACTAAGAGAATACTCTGGTTTAAAGAGAATGGTATTTGCGATCTAAAACAAACACAATTTAATGAGGATAGTTTTGTAAAATATATTGATGACATGTTTGTTCAAGGGATTCTTACTAAGTCTTTGATTAAGGAAAATGATAAAATTGTACTTGCCTTATCTGGAGGTAGAGATAGTCTGGCATTATTATATCTTTTGAGAAGAAATGTGGATAAATTGCCAAAGCATGAGTTAATTGGAGTTACTGTTGCTGATACGGCAGCATCAGGCGCAGATGTTAAAGTGGCTGCTGAGGCTATCGCAAATTTGGGTGTAAGAGACTATACAATATTACCACTTTCTTATGTTAATGAAACGATGCATTTTACAAATGGTTTTGAAAACGTTATTGAAAAAGTGCTTGTAACAAGTGGACGTGGGCGTTCAATTACTTTGTGGCATACCATTATGAGAGCTTGTGTTGAAAGATTTGCAAGAGAAAAGGGAGTTTTTAATTTATCGTTTGGTTACCATTTTGAAGATTTATTTACCAGTATATTTAGAACATATACTTTGGGAATCTTATTAGGTGAGTCGGCTCCATTGAAAACGTGGGGAGAGTTTACGCATGTATCACCATTATGGACAATAACTAAAAAAGAATTGACATTATATCTTAAAATTGTGGCTCCTGAACACCATTCGAAACAGGGATCGCCTACAGACTATGATAGAGGAGATCATAATAGGGATATAAATTATTTTATAGCTGATTTATTATCGGGTGTTTGGCCAGGGTTGGGATTCAATTTTTTTGAGTCACTTGAGCGATTATATAAAAATTATAATGTAGAAAATCCTAAATATGATGTATGTGATAATTGTGGAATTACATATACACATGCTTACGGTGATGATTTTGATAATAGGAAATTTAGGCATGTTTGTAATCATTGTTCTTATTTAATTGAAATCGGGGAAATACCATTAATGAAATCGATTGGATAAATAAAATATAAATGGGATAAGATATGGAGAATAAAAACAAGCTATTATCCTCTGATGTAATATCTATCTTTGGTACAGGAATAAGTGAAATAGCGCTTCTTTCACTTGTATATTCAATTACCAAGTCGGAGATAGATACGTCTTTAATGGTATCTTTAAGGTTAACAGCGAGTATATTAGTTTTTGTAGTTATTGGCGGGCTAACTGCTCGGTTGAGTATGCGGGCTATTTGTATTTCTTCGGATTTCTTCCGGGCAGTAACAATATTTCTTGCTGTATTTGTCAATAATATGTATTTATTATTTTTCATATCTTTCCTGCTGTCATTTTTTTCAGGTTTAAATATATCGATAAGGTCAGTGGCGTACCAAGTATTTGTCAGCTCAGAAGAAAGAGTTGCTTTTATATCAAAGCAACAATTCTATTATGGGTTGCTCTCTATATCCTCTCCGTTGATAGCAGGTTTTTTGATAAATATGATTTCAATACGATCTTTATTTCTTATTGAATCAATGTGCTTTATGTTATCAATTATATTTTTATTTTTTATCAGTGATTGGGGAACTAAAATAAAGGAAAAAGATATTTCTATGAAATATGGTGGTTTAGAATATATTATCAAGAATAATACTCAGAGAAATATATTATTATTCAGGATAAGTATTTTAACTGCAATGGTGTCATACCAAGTGATTTCAACCTATATAATGACTTCTCACTATGCAACAATTGTCTCTTTATTTAGTGAATTATATTCGTTTTCTTTTTCTGATTTAATTGCTTATTTTTCCTTTTTAGCTTCTGTTTCGATGTTATTTGGATCTTATTTTTCTAGCTACTATTTCAATATAAGTAAATTAAAAAAATCTTTCTTTCTTGGTTCTCTATTGATTGCAGTTGGGAGTATTCTTTGGGCTATGCCTTTGTCAAAAAGTGTCCTGTTATTTTATACTTTGGGAACTATGCTTATTTTTATCGGACTCTCTTTTTTAAGGATATCTCTCTATACATCAGGGCAAGAGCTGACCCCAGAAAAATATTTTGCTAGAATAATATCGTCTTCGGATGCAATTTCAAGAAGTTACCAGTCAGCCTTTGGTATTATCATAATAGGGTTAATCCCTTTGCTAGGAAGTAGTATTTTATTTCTCTTTTTTGCAATGTGTTCTTTGAGCTCAGTTTTTGTTGCAAAGAAAATAAGTGCCGACGTTGAGAATAAACTCACATTAAAGTAATTTTTTGTGAAAAAATTTATCTTCTAATTCCCGGGAGCATAGTATAACTCTGTGACCGGTGTGAGTGATCGTTTTACCGCCTTGCAGCAAGATCTTACCGTGTTATTATCAATGGATGGCGCAGCCACAATGCCACAATTTCACGCATAACGATGAGATATGACAAAATGACCGATAAACTAACCTCCCTGCGTAAACTGACAACAGTAGTAGCAGATACCGGGGATATTGCGGCGATGAAACTTTATCAGCCACAAGATGCGACAACTAACCCATCTCTGATCCTTAACGCTGCACAGATCCCTGAATACCGTAAACTAATTGATGAAGCAATTGCGTGGGCGCGCGAACAGAGTAACTCCCGTGAGCAGCAGATTGTAGATGCCAGCGATAAACTGGCGGTGAATATTGGTTTGGAAATTCTGAAATTGATCCCAGGCCGTATCTCTACTGAAGTAGATGCTCGTCTATCTTATGACACCGAAGCCAGTGTCGCTAAAGCTAAGCGCCTGATAAAGCTGTATAACGAAGCGGGTATCAGCAATGATCGTATTCTGATTAAACTGGCTTCAACCTGGCAGGGTATCCGTGCGGCTGAGCAGTTAGAAAAACAAGGTATTAACTGTAACCTGACTCTGTTGTTTTCCTTTGCTCAGGCGCGTGCTTGTGCCGAAGCGGGAGTTTACCTGATTTCGCCATTCGTTGGTCGTATCCTTGACTGGTATAAAGCGAACAGCGATAAAAAAGAATTCGCGCCACACGAAGATCCAGGCGTTATTTCTGTGACCGAGATCTACCAATATTATAAGCAACATGGCTATGACACCGTTGTTATGGGAGCAAGTTTCCGTAATTCCGGTGAGATCCTGGAATTGGCTGGTTGTGACCGTTTGACTATCGCCCCTGCGCTGTTGAAAGAATTATCTGAAGCTCAGGGTGAGATTGAATGTAAATTGGGTTATACCGGTGACGTTAAAGCGCGTCCAGAGCCACTGAATGAAGCTCAGTTCTATTGGGAACACCATCAAGATGCAATGGCAACAGAAAAACTGGCGGATGGTATCCGTAAATTTGCTGTAGATCAGGGCAAACTTGAGAAGATGATCGCTGATCTGCTGTAATGATAGGTCATAAACTATTCTTTTAGTTTTAAAGGCGGCATAATTAGCCGCCTTTTTGCTATTAGTTAATTGTGTTGATTGAGGTTTATATGAATGAGTTGCGCATTGGTCTGGTATCTGTCTCTGATCGTGCATCAAGCGGTGTTTATCAGGACAAAGGGATTCCAGCGCTGGAAGAGTGGTTGAAAAGTGCTATTACGACACCTTTCCATGTAGAAACTCGTTTAATCCCTGATGAGCAGATCATTATTGAACAAACCCTGTGTGAATTGGTGGATGAAATCGGTTGTCATTTAGTTCTAACTACTGGTGGAACTGGCCCAGCTCGTCGGGATGTGACTCCTGATGCCACATTGGCGGTTGCAGACCGTGAAATGCCGGGTTATGGCGAACAGATGCGCCAAATTAGCTTAAAATTCGTTCCAACAGCAATTTTGTCCCGTCAGGTTGGCGTGATCCGCAAGCAGGCTCTTATCCTGAACCTACCAGGGCAACCAAAAGCAATAGCAGAAACGCTGGAAGGCTTGAAAGGCGAACATGGTGAAGTTCTGGTACCCGGCATTTTTGCCAGCGTGCCGTATTGTATCCAACTGCTGGATGGCCCGTATGTTGAAACCGATGACAAGGTAGTTGCTGCTTTTAGACCGAAGAGTGCTCGTCGCTGAGCAATGAGCTAACTGTAGAAATAATCAAAAAATCGAGCTTAATCTGACATCTATCAAGACTAGCACTGAAAATAAATCCACAAAGATTGATTGCCTGTTATTGGGGCTGACACCCCATAACAGGCTAAAAATAACCCATAATATCAGGGCAACGGCCCTTGATGAGTTATAGGTTATGGCGTGCAAGGTAAAAACTTGGTTTATGACGGTTTTATTTCGCCAATTGGTAGGACAGTACGGCCATATTGCTCATTCAGCACTTCTGCCATTGCCAGATAAAATGCACTGGCACCACAAATTATCCCTTCATAACCGGCAATGGTTAGCAGAGCGGTATTTCCGGTAAAGTTTCCGATAGCTAACATAGCAAATAGCAGCGTTAGGCCGCCGAAGATAAATTGTAGCACGCGGTTAGTTTTAAAAGTGCCAAAGAACATAAACAGAGTAAAAATACCCCACAGGCCAAGATATACCGCTAAATACTGACTGCTGGTGACTTCTGCCAGTCCCATTTTGGGTAGGAATAACAACCCGACCAGACTGAGCCAAAACAGTCCATAGGAGGTGAAAGCGGTAGCGGCGAAAGTATTGCCTTTCTTATATTCGAAAAGCCCCGCAATGACTTGAGCTAGGCCGCCATAAAAAATACCCATACTCAGGATAACTGATGCCAGTGGGAAGAAACCTGCGTTATGCAGATTAAGCAGAATGGTTGTCATGCCGAATCCCATCAAACCTAAAGGGCCGGGATTTGCCAACTGATTAGTGCTCATAAGTCCTCTGAAAGAAAATCGTATACCCTTCATCCTTCAAGTCGCTGCTTTGTTGGCTGCTTTCATTTACCCCAGTCACATCGTTATCTATGCGCCTGAGAATGCGTTCACTTGCCACCGTGCTGCAAATTGAAATCTACTGGGTATAAAAGTAATAAATAGCAAAGGTGGCGAATCATAATGATCTGTCAGCAAGGAAACAATGACCTGTGAAATAATAAAAAGGTTTTTTTTTCACTCCCCCCCTTGATGCTGGTTTTAACGGCCCCATCTTATAATCAACCGCAGTTGCTAACCGCTGTCTTATACAGCTGATGTATATAAGCAAAGGTGAGGAATCGCATAAAGGCATAAAAATAGGTGCCATTGAAAAGCAGATACTTATCCTCATATTGATTAGCAACTTGACTGATTACGAATTTCTTGTGGAGGCGTTTAGATGGGTAAAATTATTGGTATCGACCTGGGAACTACCAACTCTTGTGTAGCTATTATGGATGGCACGACAGCTCGTGTATTAGAAAACAGCGAAGGTGATCGTACAACTCCTTCCATCATTGCATATACCCAGGATGGTGAAACTCTGGTTGGTCAACCGGCTAAACGTCAGGCTGTTACTAACCCGCAAAATACGCTGTTTGCTATTAAGCGTCTGATTGGTCGTCGTTTTCAGGACGATGAAGCACAACGCGATGTAGCTATCATGCCATACAAAATCATTGCGGCAGATAACGGTGACGCATGGTTGGAAGTGAAAGACCAGAAAATGGCTCCTCCTCAGGTTTCTGCTGAAGTTCTGAAAAAAATGAAGAAAACAGCTGAAGATTATCTGGGTGAGCCAGTAACTGAAGCGGTAATCACTGTACCTGCATATTTTAACGATGCTCAGCGTCAGGCAACAAAAGATGCCGGTCGTATCGCTGGTCTGGAAGTAAAACGTATTATCAACGAACCAACCGCCGCTGCACTGGCTTATGGCTTGGACAGAGAAGTTGGTAACCGCACCATTGCAGTTTATGACCTTGGCGGTGGTACTTTCGATATTTCTATTATCGAGATTGATGAAGTTGACGGCGAAAAAACCTATGAAGTTCTTGCAACCAACGGTGATACTCACTTGGGTGGTGAAGACTTCGATAGCCGTATGATCAACTATCTGGTTGACGAATTTAAGAAAGATCAAGGCATTGATCTGCGTAATGACCCGCTGGCAATGCAGCGTCTGAAAGAAGCAGCAGAAAAAGCGAAAATCGAGCTCTCTTCTGCACAGCAGACTGATGTTAACCTGCCGTACATCACGGCGGATGCGACTGGTCCTAAGCACATGAACATCAAAGTGACCCGAGCGAAACTGGAGTCACTGGTAGAAGATCTGGTCAAACGCTCTATGGAGCCTGTGAGGGTTGCATTGCAAGATGCGGGTTTGTCAGTTTCTGATGTGAACGATGTGATTTTGGTGGGTGGTCAAACCCGTATGCCAATGGTCCAGAAAGTGGTCGCTGATTTCTTCGGTAAAGAGCCACGTAAAGACGTGAACCCTGACGAAGCGGTAGCCATGGGTGCAGCAGTACAGGGTGGTGTTCTGTCTGGTGATGTGAAAGACGTGTTGTTGCTGGATGTAACGCCTCTGTCTCTGGGTATCGAAACTATGGGTGGCGTGATGACAGCCCTCATTGCGAAAAATACCACAATCCCAACCAAACACAGCCAGGTGTTCTCTACAGCAGAAGATAACCAAGCTGCGGTAACTATCCATGTGTTGCAGGGGGAGCGTAAACGTGCCGGTGATAACAAATCTCTGGGCCAGTTTAACCTAGATGGTATTCAGCCAGCTCCGCGTGGTATGCCTCAGATTGAAGTGACTTTTGACATTGATGCTGATGGTATTTTGCATGTGTCTGCTAAAGACAAAAATAGTGGCCGCGAACAGCAGATCACTATCAAGGCTTCTTCTGGTCTGAATGAGGAAGAAATTCAACGGATGGTTCGTGATGCAGAAGCTAACGCGGAATCTGATCGTAAGTTTGAAGAGTTGGTACAGGTTCGTAACCAGGCAGATCAACTAGTTCACGGCACTCGTAAGCAAGTAGAAGAAGCAGGTGACAAACTGCCAGCAGAAGATAAAGCAGCTATTGAAAGCGCTGTTGCTGAATTGGAAAAAGTCGCCAAAGGCGAAGATAAAGCTGATATCGAAGCGAAAATTCAGGCTTTGGTGCAGGCTTCCGCTAAGCTGTTAGAAATTGCTCAGCAGCAGGCTCAGACGGGGGCAGCAGCAGACGCTGGTGATAGTGCGAAAAAAGATGACGACGTTGTAGACGCTGAATTCGAAGAAGTGAAAGACAAAAAATAATTGCCCTTAGCGGGCGCGGTGATAGTTATGACAACTGTTGCTGATTAACCGGCACGGGCGTTGAGGGAACTCTGCGCCCGTGCGCGCATGTTAAGGGTAAAATAAGAGATGGCAAAGAGAGATTGTTACGAGGTTTTGGGCGTTTCCAAAACAGCGGACGAAAAAGAGATTAAAAAAGCCTATAAACGACTGGCAATGAAATATCACCCCGATCGTAATCAGGGCGATAAAGATGCAGAAAGCAAATTCAAAGAAGTTAAAGAAGCTTACGAGATCCTGACGGATGATCAGAAACGCGCTGCCTATGACCAGTATGGTCATGCTGCTTTTGAACAAGGCGGTATGGGTGGTGGTGGATTCGGTGGTGATGCCGATTTCAGTGATATCTTTGGTGACGTTTTCGGTGATATCTTCGGCGGTGGTCGCCGTCAGCAGCGCCAAAGCCGTGGTGCTGATTTGCGTTACAGCATGGAATTGACGCTGGAAGAAGCGGTCCGTGGTGTGACCAAAGAGATCCGCATCCCGACACTGGAAACTTGTGATGTATGTCATGGTAGCGGTGCTAAAGCAGGAACCAGTCCTGTAACCTGTTCAACCTGTCAGGGCGCAGGTCAGGTTCATATGCGTCAGGGCTTCTTTACTGTTCAGCAGCCTTGTCCACACTGTCATGGCCGTGGTCAGATCATTAAAGATTCTTGTAATAAGTGTCGTGGTCATGGGCGTGTTGAAAAATATAAAACATTGTCTGTCAAAATCCCGGCGGGTGTGGACACCGGTGACCGTGTTCGTCTGAGTGGTGAGGGCGAAGCCGGGAGTAATGGCGCACCCGCTGGTGACTTGTACGTTCAGGTACAGGTGAAACGGCACCATATCTTTGAGCGTGAAGAAAATAATCT
Organism: Photorhabdus heterorhabditis; assembly: GCF_001280945.1. NCBI lineage: Bacteria > Pseudomonadati > Pseudomonadota > Gammaproteobacteria > Enterobacterales > Morganellaceae > Photorhabdus > Photorhabdus heterorhabditis. Next base: position 60,023 of record NZ_LJCS01000012.1, read on the forward strand.
TTATTGCGAAGTGCCAGTTAACTTTGCAATGGCGGCGTTGGGCGGAGAAATTGAAGTACCAACGCTTGATGGTCGTGTGAAACTGAAAATACCTGCGGAAACCCAGACGGGTAAAATGTTCCGCATGAAAGGCAAAGGCGTTAAATCTGTTCGTGGCGGCGTTCAAGGGGATTTGCTGTGCCGGGTAGTAGTAGAAACACCGGTTAAATTGAACGAAAGGCAGAAAGAATTACTGCGTGAATTGGGTGAGTCTTTAGGCGGTACTGGTGGTGAAACCAATAGTCCGCGTTCTAAAAGCTTCTTCGATGGCGTAAAGAAATTTTTTGATGATTTGACCAAATAATAGCTAATTTTTCCACGTAAATAGAGCTGCATTTCTGATGTAGTTCAGATTGTTGACTAAAGTCCTCGTTTTCATACGAGGACTTTTTGCCTTGGTTGAAGATCATAAGCTAAAGGTAATTTGTGTGAGCAAATTATAAGCATCGTCCTCTTTCGGTGTTACTGATGGATGGTGGGTATACGATAAGCTGTTCGTCCAATAGATTCCGTTGGAAACACGATATGAATATGACGCGGAAGCGGTTGCACTATAACTTTCAGCAACTTGACCATTGCGGGCAAAGTAATCTTTCGCATCATCACTGAACTTATTGTATGACAAACCAAGAGTAAGCATATCGTTTGGGCGTGAATTGAGTAGTCCAATGCTAAACAGTGATAATGAAACATCGGCGTTAAACAAGTTACGATCCTTTGGTGCGTAATTGGCTTTACCGTCAATATACCAGCCACGGAAAGGCATCGATGCATCCGGCTTGGTTATCTGGCGGGTAGCCGCTATATAATGAGAATAGGTATAATCTTCATATTTTGAGTTGTTATAGTTAAAATAAGGCGTTTTATTAAACACCGAGCCGCCACGAATCCAGATCATACTTTCCGTTTCATCGGCATTAACACGATAACCTAATTCATTAATGATCAATGTACCCGCACTAGGAACTTTCCAGCGCAGACCGTAAGTATTGTATTTTGAATCTGCTTTTAAACCTTCCGAGCTTTGACTTCTGGCAACTCCAATGTGGTCATACCAGCGTTTATTTTTCGATAAAAATCGAATATCTATTGATGGGCTGGGTTTTGTACTGGGCAAGCCAGCTTGGGACAACATTACGCTGGTTGGCCCCAAAGCCGATGATGCGGTACTGCTACCTAAAAATAAGCCATAGAAATGAGAAAGCAATGTTGTATAGCCGTAATTCAATATCACCCTATCATTGAACAAGGGCTGGTTAATAGAGAAAGCGGAGATAAAAGGGTGCCCATCTTGACCATTATTTTTAAAGTTATTATAGGCGTAGTTTAGACCTACACGCAGTTGCGCCTTATCACTGAAACCAATCCGTGATAAATCATAGGTCAGTTCTGTAGAAACAAAATTACCGGTGGTTAAACGTTGACCTACATAATTAGGATTAGGTGTATTTTTCCAGTTTCTTGAAAGGTCATAGGTTAAGTTTGTTAGCATTTGAAAATTTGCATAAAAGCCTCGATCTGCCATTTCTTTTCTGAGACCGCCCCATTCGGGAAATACAGTATCACATGCAGATGCGACCGAAGGTGTTTCCGGCCCTCTCGGTAAAAGGGGATCATATGAGCTACAGTTACTTTCTGCCGCCACATTTATATTGCTATACAGCAATATAAGTGGCAGCGTTGATAAAACAAATTTATTGGCTATTTTCATTTTTTGCTCCCGGTGCTTTAAGAATATTTCCGTGACTGCTTATAATATCTTTATACCAGTTAAAACTTTTCTTACGCCGACGCTCCAGTGTTCCATTGCCTTGATCATCACGATCGACATAAATAAATCCGTATCGTTTTGACATTTCGGCTGTAGAGGCACTGACTAAATCTATTGGCCCCCATGAGGTATACCCCAAGATCTGGACACCATCTTCAATGGCTTCTCGTACTTGGAATAAATGATCGTTGAGATATTGAATACGATAATCATCAATAATAGAGCCATCATCTTGAATAACATCTCTTGCTCCCAGACCATTTTCTACAATAAATAGTGGCATCTGGTAACGGTCATATAATGTATTGAGAAGATAACGGAGTCCTTGAGGATCTATTTGCCATCCCCACTCTGAACTGGCTAGATGAGGGTTTTTCACCGGATTAATCATATTACCTGAGGATTTAACAATATTTGGATCTGTAGTTGCACAACAGCTCATGTAGTAACTGAGAGAGAGGAAATCAACAGTTTCTTTTAGTGCTTGTTTATCTTCATCGGTTATATCAAGTGTAATATTTTGCTCTTTAAATAGGCGTGTCATATAAGATGGATAATATCCACGAGCTTGAACATCAAAAAAGAACAGTGATTCTCTATTCTTTTTCAATGATTCTAATACATCATCGGGATGACAGGTTAATGGGTAGTAAGATGTTGCTGCCACCATATTACCAATTTTTGCATCTGGAATAATTTCGTGGCAGGCTTTAACGGCTTTGGCACTGGCAACTAACTGATAATGCAGGGCTTGATAAATATCCTGAATTTTACTGCCTTCCGGCAACCCTGTACCGGTAAAGCAGGAAAAGAGAGACATGTTAATTTCATTGAATGTCAGCCAGTATTTTACTTTATATTTGTAACGTTCAAAAACAGTTCTGGCATAATGTTCAAAGAATTTAATTGTTTTACGATTTCCCCAACCACCATATTTTTTTACTAAGCCATAAGGCATTTCAAAATGAGAGAGGGTAATTAATGGTTGAATATGATATTTTCTCATTTCATCAAAAAGGCGATCATAAAAAGCTAGACCATTTTCATTCGGTATTTCTTCATCTCCTTCAGGAAATATACGTGTCCAGGCGATAGACGTTCTCAGGCATTTAAATCCCATTTCAGCAAACAGGGCAATATCGTCAGGATAACGATGATAAAAATCAATGCCGATATCCTTGATATTAAAATCATCCGTATTGCGCTCTATATTGCTGCCAATGACTCCATGGGGTTGCAGATCTGAGGTTGATAGCCCTTTTCCACCTATTTGATAGGCTCCTTCGACCTGATTTGCTGCTAATGCGCCTCCCCAAAGGAAGTTTTCTGGAAATTGTTTTTTCATGGTTTTCCTCTTTAATGATTTGTTAAACCTGCGAGATATCGTCTTAATGTGATTATTTCTTTCAACGTTTAAATTAATTTGTTGTGCGGGATATTATTTGTGATCCCTTAGTCTCTGACGGTACACCGAATAAATATGTTGCAATACAGGAGAAGATGAATGAACCCAGCGAACCCAATATTATGCTCCAGAAAGCGCTGTCTAATTCCCCGGTAGGAGAAATAAATGAGGTAAATGCAAAGACGCCCATACCGCCAAAGATGTGTGCTGTTCCCGAATAGAAACCGATAATACCGCCTCCAAGTGCCCCACCAATACAACCAATGATAAATGGGCGTTTTAGCGGCAGTGTTACACCATAGATTGCGGGTTCGGTAATACCAAAGAGGTTTGATATCAGAGCAGTGCCTGATAGCGCTTTCATTTTCTTATCGCGTGTACGTAACAAGACGCCCAATGTTGCTCCCGCCTGGCCAAATATTGCTGGTTGGAGCAGTGGGGAGAGCATATCTTTTCCTTGTGTCATCATATTATTGATAATTATAGGAATTAATCCCCAATGTAGCCCGAAAATAACGCAAACTTGCCATACAGCTCCCATTAAAATACCTGCAATGACGGGGTTTAGTTGATAGAAAAAGAGATATCCTGTTGCCAAACCATCACTAAGTGCCGTTGCTATAGGGCCAATTATCAGGAAGGTCAACGGAACAGTAATCAATAGGCACAGGAAAGGGGTAATGAGTGCTTTGAAAGAAGAAGGAAACCAGCTATTAAGTTTTTTTTCCAGAAAACAACTAAACCATGCTGATAAAATAATGGGAATAACTGTTGAGCTGTAATTAATGAAAGTAATCGGAATGCCTAAGAAATCTAAAGGAACAGCGGAGGTCGTTTGCGACAGTTTAAATGCTTCAGTCATTGTTGGATAGGTTAAGGCTGCCCCAATAACCATGGTAATAAAAGGGTTGCCACCGAACCGTTTACCTGCGGTATACCCTAATAGAATAGGCATGAAATAAAGCATTGCATCGCCAGTAGCGAATAAAATTTTATAGGTGCCACCTTCTGGGTCCATCCAGTTAAATACGCTAGATAAAGCGAGTATTCCTTTAATCAATCCGGCAGCGACTAGTACGCCTAATAGTGGTGTGAAAATACTGGAAATAATATCAATTGCTACATTAAGAATACGTTTTAAGCCTTTTGAATTATCTTTTTTTATCTCTTGCTGTGACGTTACACTTTGTTTAACCTCGGGATTTTCTGCGTTACCTTGTAAATATTTATTATTGATATTATCGTAAACATCTCCTACATGGCTGCCAATAACCACTTGGTATTGACCACCGCTCTCTACGACGGTAATAATTCCTGTAGTTCGTTTGAGTAATTCACTATTGGCTAAGTTTCTATTTTTAAGTTTAAACCGTAAACGTGTAGCACAATGGACAAGGCTCGATATATTCTCTTTCCCCCCTATTGCGCAGACTATCTCATCAGACAGACTTTCGTACTTCATTAGATTTCCCCTTTTTTAAGTTGAAAACAGCGAAAGGCCGAATTAAAGTCAAAAAAAAACCTAACCCATGATCTTCAATAGCCCTAGGATAGGGATATATCGTAGATGATGGATTAGGTTTTGCCCGACATTGGTCGCAACCAAGTCGGTAACAAGCCTATTAATCAATATTTAGAAACTAGTTACTCTTTATGATTCTTGCAAGTTATTAGGATTAATTTTAGCGAAAATGTGATTCTTATCATAAATACAGTAGATAAATTGAGAATATTGCAGTGTCATTGACTTTATAAAAATTATGTCTTAGCCTGAGGGATGAAATATCTATATGAATATAGTGTACAGGAGTGTCACTGACTCGATCAGGCACAACCAAGTCACGGATGTATTTTGCCTATTCTATATACCCAATGGATTTCAAGATGTATCGCGACGGCAAGGGAGAATAGATAACTCTGTGACCGGGGTGAGTGAGTGCAGCCAACAAAGAGGCAACTTGAAAGATAACGGGTATAGGTTAGTGCAGATAATGGTTTATCCTGTAAGGTATATCTTTTGTTAACTATAATAAAACTCATAAATAATAATGTGGTCCTTGCTATTGATGAGAATAATAGCGAAATGATTCTCATGGATAAGGGTATCGGATTTAATAGGAAAAAAGGGGATAGGTTGCATGTTCAAGATGTTGCAAAAGTTTTTACTGTTGAAAAGCACTATAAGATAAGTCAGATCCTTTCTACTATCCCTGTTTCAGTTATAGAGTTAACAGAACAAATTATCACATTAGGGAAAAATTTTCTTGCCAAACCGATTAACGATTCATTACTCATTACGTTATCAGAACATTTAAGTTTTGCCTTTGAGCGTGTAAATAAAGGATACCAGATTGGTAATGTCTTACAATGGGAGATCCCGCATCTTTACCCGTTGGAGTATGAAGTAGGTAAACAGGCACTTATCCATATTAATAACCAGATTGAACAACCGTTACCGCCGATAGAAGCTTCATTGATTGCCTTGCATTTTGTTAATGCTCAATATGAAGGGCAAACTATGGGGGATACATTAAAATTAACGAACTTAATTAATAAAACTGTTAAACTTATTCACTATTATTTTCATGTTAATCTTGATCCAACATCAGTAAATTATTCTCGTTTTATTACTCATCTGCGCTATTTCTTAATCAGACAAAATAAAAATGATCTCTCGTCTGCTATTGAAATGGATTTTTCATTGCAAGAATTGATAGAAGAAAAATACTTCAAAAGTTACAATTGTGCGGTGAAGCTAATTAGATATTTGAGGGAAAAATATCAATGGAAGGTTCCTGATGATGAGTTGATTTATTTGGTTATTCATATAGAGCGGGTGGTCAATGATAGTTATAAGGCAAAAGATTCATGATAAGTGCATCATTAAGTGGATGTGTAGACAGGTATTAACTTAAGCAATGACTGAGATTAATGTATTTGTATTTATTTGATTTTTTTGATAATAAATTATAGGTGGTGATTAAAATGAATTATGAAGAGTTTGCGAGAGACATTATTGTATTTCTTGGAGGAGGAGGAAATATAAGTAAGAGTTGGCATTGTGTTACTCGATTGCGTTTTAATATTATAGATGATAGTAAGGTAGAGATTACTTCTATAAAGAAAATGCAAGGGGTTATGGGGGCGCGCTTTCACAGCGGACAGTTGCAAATAATTATTGGTAATAGAGTTATTGAAATATTTAATGAAATAATTAAGCAATTAAAAGAAACTTCGGGAAATTGTGATGAGTCAAAAAGTAATGTCATTAGCCACATTCTTGATATAATTTCAGGTATATTTGTTCCAATATTACCGGCAATCGTAGGATCTGGTTTACTTAAAGGTGGGTTGATTTTTTTCAATACGATGGGTTGGATTTCAGAAGAAAGTAATGAGTATAAATTATTATATGTTATTTTTGATGCTCCTTTGTATTTCCTACCTATTCTTGTGGCTTTTTCGGCAGCAAGAAAATTTAAAACTAATGAGTTTATTGCTGCAACATTAGCGTGTATTTTAATTTATCCAACATTATCTAACCTTGTCAGTACCTCTAGTGGAGAATATTTTGATGTGTTTGGTATTTCTATTCCGATTATTCATTATGGCTATACTGTTATTCCAATTATTTTAGGTGTTTGGTTGCTTAGTTATATTCATCGATGGGTAGATAGATTTATTCCTGTAGTATTAAAAATGGTACTGACACCCTTATTGGTGTTATTGATTTCTGTACCAATTATATTGGTTATTGTTGCCCCATTGGGAAATACAATTGGTTTGTATATTGAACAGGTGTTCGTAATGTTATTTTCTGTAATTGGCCCCCTTACCGGATTATTTCTGGGGGGAATTATACCTGTGCTGGTGATTACGGGGATGCATTATGCTTTTTTGCCGAGTGTTTTTGCTAACTTTAAATCTCTCGGATACGATTTTATGTTATTACCAATCAGTTTCGTCAGTAATATTGCTCAAGCCGGTGCTACATTGGCGGTTGCAGTTAAAATTAAAGATAGACAGATGAAATCATTAGCTTATTCATCCTCATTCTCTGCGTTTTTAGGTATCACCGAGCCAGCGATGTATGGTGTTACTCTTAAATTAAAAAAACCTTTTTATGCTGCCTTAATTGGTGGGGCGGTTGGTGGCGCTATTGTAGGTATTCTTTCTATAAAAATATTTGCTTTTAGTCTACCAGGATTGGTGTCATTACCTTTTTATGTGCAAAAAGATAGTAACAACTTACTTTTTATTTTGTTTGCCATTTTCAGTAGTTTCTTAGTCGCATTTATACTTACATTACTCATGAAATTAGAATCTAATGTTGATTCTATGGTATTAATAAAGCCTCGTTTTTCAAAGACAAAGAAAATCACATTACTTTCTCCGATGACCGGTAAAATTGAACCTCTTTCAAGTGTACCTGATGACATTTTTTCTGAAAAAATTATTGGTGATGGTGTTGCTATTATTCCTACAGAAGGGGTGGTTAAAGCGCCTTTTAATGGCAAGGTTTCAATGATTACGCCAACTGGACATGCTGTTGGTTTAATCTCCGATCAGGGGATTGAATTATTAATTCATATTGGTATTGAAACCGTAGGTTTGCAAGGAATAGGTTTTAATTTGCAAGTGATAGAGGGACAGAGAGTGAGGGTTGGTGATGTATTAGTTAATTTTGATCTGGGGTTTTTTCAAGAGAATAAAATCCAGATTATATCGCCAATTATTGTGACGAATAGCGAAGAATACCACTCAATAACGCCTAAAAAGAAAAAAAGAGTTATTGGATGTAAAGATGATTTGTTGGTTGTTAATTTATATTCATAATGTTTTTGGGGATTGAGAAATTGCTGTCTAATCAATTTCAATATCTATTAATTATTTACACTATTATCTTGTTATTATTGTCTTGTTTTGTCTATCGAATTATTAGAATTTATTTAAGTGTGTAAAATTTGAAGAAAAAATATATTTCTCACAACATGAGTTTATGTTGAATACTAATATTGCAAGGTGGGAAATTAAACAATTTACATTGACAATCAGCTCTAAAAGGGCTAATTTTCATTGCGCAATATATAAAGATAGCGGAATGGCCGCAGCCTGGCATCCCTAAAAAGGGAGAACGCTGAGCACTACTGAAATGACTACTGCTGAACTCGAAAAAATCCACGCTGAAATACAAAATTAATGGCGGAAACGGCAAAGATAAATCGTGAAGCTATGTGGTACCCGATTGTTGTTGCTTCTAGCCTTATTGGAGCAGTAGCTACCATTACAACTCTATTGCTCAAATTCATTTAATTAATTGGCCCCGGAAGGGGGTTTTTCTGGAATATCTATGCGACTGATTGGTAATTATTCTCCTCCTACTACTGAAGATCTCATTAAGCTTAAAAAGGAATTAGGCTTTACAGGAGAACAAATGGCTGACTTGGCAGGAGTTTCCGGTAATAATCAATGGAGAAAATACACGGGTGGGAAAATGCCTCGTGTTATTTCTCCACACATTCTATTTTATATAGCGACACAGTTAACATTATCAGAAGATGATTTAAACCGCATTTTGGCTAAGATGAGGGAAATTGGTGCTAATGTAAGATAAATAGGGTTTCCCCATTTAACGATTTCCTCTGATTGATAATCCACTTTATTGAGATGTAGATCATCAATAGATCGATTTTAACGAATCATTTTGGCTATAAAATCGATTTTTTTCGAAATTATACTTAAGGTACTATCCATAGCCCGATCAATTTCAGAGGCTAATCATCTTGACAGCAATTATTCGTCAATTCCTGAAGTTAGAAGCGGCTGGAGGGCTTCTTCTTATCATTGCTGCCATTATTGCGTTGATAATGGCAAACTCGCCATTACAAGGTATTTATCAGCAATTTCTTAATATTCCAGTGGTTATACAATTCTCTGCACTGGAGATCAATAAGCCCTTATTATTGTGGGTTAATGATGGCTTAATGGCCGTTTTCTTTTTAATTGTTGGTCTAGAAGTTAAGCGTGAACTATTGGAAGGTTCTTTAGCTGGACGTGATAAAGCTGTATTTCCAGTCATAGCTGCTATTGGTGGTATGGTCGCTCCGGCACTGATATATCTATTATTTAATGGTAGTGATGAGTTTAACCGTCAAGGATGGGCTATTCCTGCTGCAACAGATATTGCTTTTGCTCTTGGTGTAATGGCGCTGCTGTCTAAGCGAGTACCAACTGAACTCAAGGTTTTCCTACTGGCATTAGCGATTATTGATGATCTGGGTGTTATCGTGATCATCGCTCTGTTTTACACCAAAACGGTTTCCCTAGTGGCACTTGGATTGTCAGCTGTGATGATGGCTGTGCTGATGTGGATGAATTGGCGTGGTGTTGAAAAAACATCGGCTTATCTGGTTATTGGCTTGATCCTTTGGGTCTGCATCCTGAAATCCGGTATTCATGCAACTTTGGCCGGAGTCATCGTTGGTTTTCTTATTCCTTTGCGCTGTCAGAATGGTCATTCACCATCTGAATCACTTGAGCATGGATTGCATCCTTGGGTGGCGTATCTTATTTTGCCGTTATTTGCATTTACTAATGCAGGAGTTATCCTCAGTGGAGTGACTCTGGATGGTTTAATCGATATGTTACCGTTGGGTATTGCCATAGCTTTGTTTCTTGGTAAGCCATTGGGAATTTTTCTTTTCAGCTATATTTCCATCAAGATAGGATTTGCTAAGCTGCCACAAGAGATTAATCTTAAACAGATATTTGCTGTTTCCGTTCTTTGTGGCATTGGTTTTACGATGTCTATCTTCATTTCAGGATTGGCTTTCGAAGACGCAGATAAATCTTTCAGTACCTATTCCCGCTTGGGGATTCTGATGGGTTCAACAATAGCGGCTATGATGGGGTATGGCTTATTACGGATGGTCTTACCAAAGAAAAAGTGATGGCAGAGTGGTGATAAATTCATTAATTTAACCGAATGAAGTTCTACGTTTTTAGAGAAAATTCCGAACTGACTCATCATTTTTGTACTCGCGGTACAATAACTAAAATTGTATCGCGGATTTTTATGTAGTGAAAAAACAGAAAATCGCCGGGAGACGGTGAATTAGTAATGTATGGCTGGCGTTGTCTACCAGACGAAAGCGATACATAAGGAAAAACGTATGCGGGTGTCACATCTGAATTTTAATCATCTCTATTATTTCTGGCATGTTTGCAAGGAAGGCTCTGTGGTTGGGGCGGCAGAAGCCCTTTATCTAACACCTCAGACAATCACAGGACAGGTAAAGGCACTGGAGGAGCGATTAGGCGGGAAGCTGTTCAAACGTCAGGGCAGGGGATTGGTGCCATCAGAACTGGGACAACTTATCTTCCGCTATGCAGATAAGATGTTTATGCTGAGTCAGGAGATGTTAGATATTGTTAACTACAGCCGTGAATCTAACCTTTTATTTGATGTTGGTGTTGCGGATGCACTGTCTAAACGTTTGGTTAGCCAGGTATTAAAAACTGCGGTTGTGGAACATGAGCAGATTCATTTACGTTGTTTTGAATCAACTCATGAATTGTTACTTGAACAACTTAGCCAGCACAAACTCGATATGATATTGTCTGATTGCCCGGTGGATTCTTCCCAGCAGGAAGGATTGTTCTCAGTAAAACTGGGTGAATGTAGCATTAGCTTCTTCTGTCGGCAGCCGATCCCGGAAAAGCCTTTTCCTGAATGTTTGGAAGAACGCCGTTTGCTGGTTCCTGGACGTCGCTCTATGTTGGGGCGTAAATTGTTGACTTGGATTCGGAATAAAAATCTTCAGGTTGAAGTTTTAGGGGAGTTTGATGATGCCGCATTAATGAAGGCGTTTGGTATGTACCATAATGCGATTTTCGTTGCGCCGTCTTTGTATACCAATGATATTTTTGCTGACAATGACATTGCTGAAATTGGTCGGTTGGATGCAGTACAGGAAGAGTATTATGTGATTTTTGCTGAACGCATGATTCAACATCCGGCTGTTCAAAGGGTATGTAATAAAGATTTTTCTGCTTTGTTTAATGTGCCACCTAAGAAGCGCACTTAAAGAATAACTGATTATATCCTTCATATTTCAAGTGGCTGCTTTGTTGGCTGCTTTCGCTTACCGCCGCGCTGCAAATTGAAATCTATTGGGTATAGATGATTGCAAATACGAAAAAACCGGCAAAGGCCGGTTTTTTAGCGCTTCAAATAAACGCAAATTATTGCATTGCGTTGATTCGAGCTGTCAGATTAGATTTATGACGTGCTGCTTTATTTTTGTGGATCAGACCTTTACAAGCGTGACGATCGACAATAGGTTGCATGTCATTGAATGCTTTCTGTGCAGCTTCTTTATCACCAGTAGCGATAGCAGCATCTACCTTCTTGATGAAGGTACGCACCATAGAACGGCGGCTAGCATTGTGCTGACGACGTTTCTCAGACTGTATAGCGCGTTTCTTAGCTGATTTGATATTAGCCAAGGTCCAACTCCCAAATATATTCTATCGAGGACAATTAAAGGCCGAGGAATATGCCTGTTCGGTCTTCTTTTGTCAATGGATTTGTGCAAATAAGCGCCGTTGTACTGCGGCACTTGTTTCGTTGTGATGGCGCAGGATTTTATCAGCTTACTTAGCTGGAATACAGTCTTTCACAATAAAAATCTCATTGAATAGTCCAGATAAGAAATAAAATGAATATTTTACGGGATTCTTGCCCGTTTTTGTTGTATGAATCATGGTGATTAATTTAAACCATCTTATGATGGCGGGTTAACCTTGAGCTTTGTACAAGGTATAATTTGGTCATTTCCAGGGTATTGAGCCAGCTATGGAGCTAATTCGCGGTATACGTAATATCCGGGCGCGTCACCATGGTTGCGTGCTGACGATTGGTAATTTTGATGGTGTCCATAGAGGCCACCAAGCACTATTGAAGCACTTAAAACGCGAAGGGCAGCGTCTGGGATTACCGGTAATGGTCATGATTTTTGAGCCACAACCCCTAGAAGTTTTTGCCAAGGGTAATGCTCCAGCGCGTCTGACGAGATTGAGGGATAAAGCCAAATATCTCGCCCAGTGTGGAGTGGATTATTTATTATGTGTGAAATTTGATAGACGTTTTGCAGCAAATATGCCAGAAGCCTTTGTTTCACGGTTGCTCGTGGAAAAATTGGGTGTTAAGTTCCTGGCTGTAGGAGATGACTTTCGTTTTGGCCAATCTCGCAGTGGTGACTTTGCCTTTTTACAGCAGGCGAGTGAGAAATATGATTTTGAAGTGACTAACAGCGAAAGTTTTTGTGATAGCGGCTTACGGATCAGCAGTACGGCTATCCGTCAGGCACTGCAAAATGATGATTTGGTATTAGCTGAAACATTATTGGGACATCCATACAGCATTTGTGGCCGGGTCGTTCATGGTAAACGGCTGGGGAGCACGATTGGTTTCCCAACTGCTAATTTACCATTAAAACGTTTAGTAGCTCCCGTACAAGGTGTTTATGTCGTTGAAGTCTATGGTTTGGGAGATAAGCCTTTACCGGGTGTTGCTAATATTGGTACACGTCCAACAGTCTCTGGTCAGGGTCAACAACTTGAAGTACATCTGATTGATACCCAAATGGATCTGTATGGGCATCATATTGATGTGGTGTTACGCAAAAAACTGCGTAACGAGCAGCGGTTTGCTTCTCTTGATGCACTCAAGCAGCAAATTGCAAATGATTTGGTTGCTGCGAGGGAATTTCTCAAACAGCTACCTGTGTCATGTATCTAGCGGAAAATTGGAATTGAGAATCGAATGAGTGACTATAAAAATACCCTGAATTTGCCAGAAACAGGGTTTCCAATGCGCGGAGATTTAGCAAAGCGCGAACCAGATATGCTAAAGCGTTGGTACAAAGATGAGTTGTATCAGCTAATTCGTAAAGCAAAAGCCGGTAAAAAAACATTTATTCTGCATGATGGCCCTCCATATGCGAATGGTAGTATTCATATTGGTCACTCAGTAAATAAAATTCTCAAAGATATTATTATTAAATCCAAAGGGATGGGAGGATATGACTCCCCATATATTCCCGGTTGGGATTGCCACGGTTTACCTATTGAGCTTAAGGTTGAGCAGATTATTGGTAAGCCCGGGGAAAAATTTTCCGCCGCTGAATTCCGTGCCGAGTGCCGTAAATATGCCAAAGAGCAGATCGAAGGTCAGAAGAAAGATTTTATCCGTCTGGGCGTATTAGGTGACTGGGAACGTCCATATCTGACGATGGACTTTAAGACCGAAGCCGATATCATTCGTGCGTTAAGCCGTGTTATTGCCAATGGTCACCTGTTGAAAGGAGCTAAGCCGGTTCATTGGTGTACTGAGTGTGGTTCTTCACTGGCTGAAGCAGAAGTTGAGTATTACGACAAAACTTCTCCGTCTATTGATGTGCGCTTTAACGCCGTTGATGTGGCCGCTGTCTGCGAGAAATTTGGTGTGCAGGCATTGAGTCAGCCAGTATCTCTGGTTATCTGGACAACCACACCATGGACATTGCCGGCTAACCGGGCAATTGCTCTGCATGCTGAATTTGACTATCAATTAGTACAGATTGAAGATGAGTGTCTGATTCTGGCTGCTGATTTGGTCGAAAGTGTGATGAAGCGTGCCGGGATTACGTCGTGGATAGTGCTCGGTCATTGTGCAGGTTCTGCGCTGGAACTGTTACGCTTCAAACATCCATTTATGGGCTTTGATTCACCTGTTGTTTTGGGCGATCACGTTACATTGGATGCGGGTACCGGTGCTGTTCACACTGCACCAGGCCATGGTCCAGACGACTTCGTCCTTGGTCAGAAATATGGTTTGGAAGTAGCAAACCCGGTTGGGCCGAATGGTTGCTATCTGCCTGGGACTTATCCTTCTTTAGATGGCATGTTTGTCTTTAAGGCAAATGATGTTGTTTTGAATATCCTGCGTGAAAACAATGCACTGTTGCATTTGGAAAAATTACAGCACAGTTATCCTTGCTGCTGGCGTCACAAGACACCTATCATTTTTCGTGCCACGCCGCAGTGGTTTGTCAGCATGGATCAAAATGGTCTGCGCAAACAATCTCTGAACGAGATCAAAGGGGTCCAGTGGATTCCTGGCTGGGGTCAAGCCCGTATTGAAGCCATGGTTGAAAACCGCCCTGACTGGTGTATTTCGCGTCAGCGTACTTGGGGCACGCCTATGTCCCTGTTTGTCCATAAAGAGACAGAACAGCTTCATCCGCGTACTATCGAGCTGATGGAAGAAGTTGCAAAACGTGTTGAAGTTGATGGCATTCAGGCGTGGTGGGATCTGGACCCCGCAGAACTGTTGGGTGATGACGCCGCTAATTATGTCAAAATTTTTGATACGCTGGATGTATGGTTCGATTCAGGATCAACTCATTCGTCTGTTGTTGACGCCCGTTCTGAATTCCAGGGTAACTCGGCGGATATTTATCTTGAAGGTTCAGATCAGCACCGTGGCTGGTTTATGTCTTCTCTGATGATCTCGACTGCCATGAAAGGCAACGCGCCTTATCGCCAGGTATTGACACATGGCTTCACGGTGGATGGTCAGGGCCGTAAGATGTCTAAGTCTATCGGTAATACAGTCAGTCCGCAGGATGTGATGGATAAATTAGGGGCGGATATTCTACGTTTATGGGTTGCCTCTACCGATTACACGGGTGAAATCGCGGTATCTGATGAAATCCTCAAACGTTCTGCTGATGCATATCGACGTATTCGTAACACGGCGCGTTTCCTGCTGGCAAATTTGAATGGCTTTGATCCTGAACAGCATATGGTTAAGCCAGAAGAGATGGCTGTGCTGGATCGCTGGGCTGTAGGTCGTGCTCAGACGGCTCAGGCAGACATTGCTAAATGCTATGAGGAATATGATTTCCACACGGTTGTTCAGCGTTTGATGCAATTCTGTTCCGTGGAAATGGGATCATTCTATCTTGATATTATTAAAGACCGTCAATACACAGCTAAAAGCGATAGCTTAGCTCGTCGCAGTTGCCAAACGGCTTTGTATCATATTGCAGAAGCACTGGTTCGCTGGATGGCGCCTATCCTCTCCTTCACAGCGGATGAAGTTTGGAATGAGCTGCCTGGCAAACGCGCTCAGTATGTATTTACAGAAGAGTGGTATGACGGCTTGTTTGGTCTGGCCGCAGGCGAACAAATGAATGATACTTTCTGGGCTGATCTACTGGCGGTTCGCGGTGAAGTTAATAAAGTATTGGAGCAGGCCCGTGCAGACAAACATATCCGTAGCTCATTGGAAGCCGCGGTGACTCTGTATGCAAACAACGAATTGGCGGACAAACTGAACAGTTTGGGGGATGAATTACGTTTCGTTCTGTTGACCTCTCAGGCATCTGTTGCTGGTTATGAGCAAGCTAGTGAAGATGCACAGCAAAGCGAAATCGATAGCCTGAAAATTGCTTTCCGTAAAGCGGATGGTGAAAAATGTCCTCGTTGCTGGCATTACGCTAAAGATGTGGGATTGGTGGCGGAGCACGCAGAACTTTGTGGCCGCTGTGTAACTAATGTTGCCGGTAACGGTGAAGAGCGTAAGTTTGCCTGATGAATAGACCCATTTGCTCCACTGGCCTTCGCTGGCTTTGGTTAGTTGTTGTGGTATTGGTTTTGGATCTGAGTAGTAAACAGTTAGTGCTTAAGCATTTTCATCTGTTTGAATCCGTTCCACTGATACCTTATTTTAATCTAACTTATGCCCAGAACTTGGGGGCAGCTTTCAGTTTCCTCGCAGATAAGGACGGCTGGCAGCGTTGGTTCTTTGCATTAATTGCTGTTGGTATTTCAGTTGTGTTAACGGTAATGATGTATCGTTCCAGTGCGAAGAAGAAACTGAGTAATATCGCTTATGCCCTAATTATTGGTGGAGCATTGGGTAATCTGTTTGACCGGTTGGTTCATGGTTTTGTCATCGATTTTATCGATTTTTATGTCGGCGACTGGCACTGGCCAACCTTTAATGTTGCTGATATAGCGATATGTATCGGGGCTGCATTAGTTATTATTGATAGCTTTTTCGGCCAAGATGAAAAAAAGGTCAATGCAGGATAACAGCCTATTTTAGTAGATAATTTGGATTTAAGCAGTGTGCGGAAACTAAGTCGCGCATTATAGTGCGTAAGGGTGATTCGTTTTAGGCTGCATTCAAATGTAAAAGCTAGTGCTTTTTCTAAAGCACTAGCTAAATTCGCTTTTTATGGCAAAGAATGACAAATAATAGGTTCTGAATAATATGTCAAAGCAGGTACAAGAGCACAGTACGGTTTTACTGCATTTCACTTTAAAGCTGCAAGATGGCTCTATGGCTGATTCCACCCACAATCAGGGCAAACCTGCATTGTTCCGCTTGGGCAATGGAACGCTTTCTTCGTCTTTGGAACAGCAGCTTACCGGGCTAAAAGAGGGTGATAAACATACATTCACTCTGGCTGGTGAAGCTGTATTTGGTAAACCAAATCCTGATCTGATCCAATATTTTACTCCGCGTGATTTTGCCGAAACAGGTATTCCTGAAATTGGAACTATAATGTTATTTACGGCAATGAATGGCAGTGAAATGCCAGGCATAGTGAAAGAAGTGGCAGAAGAATCTGTTACTGTTGATTTTAATCATCCGCTGGCAGATCAGAACATCACTTTTGAAATTGAAGTGCTGGAGATTGACCCACAGTTGGAGGAAAACCATGCAGATATTGCTGGCTAATCCCCGAGGCTTTTGTGCCGGTGTTGACCGTGCCATCAGTATTGTAGAACGCGCTCTGGAATTATATGGCGCGCCGATTTATGTTCGCCATGAGGTTGTTCATAATCGTTATGTTGTAGATAACCTGCGCGAGCGGGGGGCTATCTTTATCGAAGAAATTTCAGAAGTGCCCGATGATGCAATTCTGATTTTTTCTGCTCATGGAGTTTCACAAGCTATTCGTGCTGAAGCGCGTTCCCGTAATCTGACAATGTTGTTCGATGCGACTTGTCCTCTAGTGACGAAAGTCCATATGGAAGTGGCCAGAGCAAGCCGGAAAGGTAAAGAAGCTATTCTGATTGGTCACGCTGGGCATCCAGAAGTTGAAGGAACAATGGGCCAGTACAATAATGTTGAAGGTGGAATGTATCTGGTTGAGTCTCCTGATGATGTATGGAATCTGAAAGTCAAAGATGAAGATAACTTGTGTTTTATGACGCAAACAACATTATCTGTTGATGATACATCAGAAGTGATTGATGCACTTAATGAACGATTCCCAAACATCGTGGGTCCTCGGAAAGATGATATCTGCTATGCGACGACTAACCGTCAGGAAGCAGTACGGGATCTGGCATCTGATGCAGATGTTGTCTTGGTTGTAGGTTCGAAGAATTCTTCTAACTCTAATCGTCTTGCTGAGTTAGCTCAGCGGGTGGGTAAGCCAGCTTACTTGATAGATTCTGCTGATGATATAAAAGAAGAATGGATTACTGGCATTTCTACGATTGGCGTGACAGCTGGTGCTTCCGCGCCGGATATCTTAGTTCAGCAAGTGATTGATCGCCTGAAAAATCTTGGCGCTGATTCGGTTGAGGAATTACATGGCAGGGAAGAAAATATTGTTTTTGAAGTGCCGAAAGAGCTGCGTGTCGAAGTTAAAGAGATTAGTTAAGTCATCTGGCGACAGATAAGAGTAAGGCCGCGTGTAAACATTTTACTTAATACATTCATTCATCTGATTGAGCGCCTGTGTTAAATCAGGAAAAAGGCTATTCATAGTGAGGGATTATGACTGATACAGATATTCGTGTTGCTATTGTTGGCGCTGGTGGACGTATGGGACGTCAGTTAATTCAGGCTGTCCATCAGTTGAGTGGGGTAGTTCTTGGTGTAGCTCTGGAACGTTCTGGTTCTTCTTTGATTGGTGCGGATGCTGGAGAATTGGTGGGTATTGGTCATACAGGTGTTACTGTGTGTGATGACCTGAAAAATGTTGTTGATAATTTTGATGTTCTTATTGATTTTACTCGCCCGGAAGGAACCCTTGCACACCTTGAAATCTGTCGTCAGCATGGTAAAGCGATAGTTATTGGTACAACGGGCTTTGATGACGAAGCTAAGCAGACGATTAAAGATGCTTCGGCTGATATCCCGATTGTATTTGCAGCAAATTTCAGTGTTGGTGTAAATCTGGTGCTTAAGCTATTGGAAAAAGCGGCGAAAGTGATGGGTGAATATACTGATATCGAAATTATCGAAGCTCATCACCGTCACAAAGTAGATGCACCATCAGGCACCGCGTTGGCGATGGGAGAATCTATTGCCCATGCTTTAGGGCGCGATCTCAAAGAATGTGCTGTATATGCCCGTGAAGGTTATACTGGTGAGCGTGATCCGAAAAGTATCGGTTTTTCTACTATCCGTGCTGGAGATATGGTTGGTGAACATACCGCTATGTTTGCAGATATTGGTGAGAGAGTAGAGATAACTCACAAGGCTTCGAGTAGGACGACGTTTGCAAATGGAGCAGTAAAGGCAGCATTGTGGCTAAATGGTAAAAATAATGGTCTTTTTGATATGAAGGATGTTTTAAATCTCGATTCACTTTAAAAATACTATTTTTTAACTATTTGATATCGCATGATTAATTTTTAAATTATGCGATTTTTTGTTGTTTTGTTTGATTGTATTGATTTTTTGTTTATTTTATTCACTTATGCCTTGTTTTTACCCTTTGTTTTCTTCTTTTTTCTCCTTTTTATGATGATTTACAAATTTTTATTTGAAAATTAAATCTTCTATGGTAGTAACCGTTTTATCAACTAACTTTACTTCTATTTTTAGTCTTATTTTATTAGTTTTTCTAGTGAAGTGTGCAAAAAAATAAGAAAAGTAACATTTTTTGTAGACAACCACCCCTCTCATCATTAGAATGCGCGCAATTTGCCAAAATTTTGCTTAAAAAGCAGCTTTGGCATTGATTTTGAGGAGTAAATCTGAATTAATATGCGCTAATTGCGAATAATTATTCTTTGGAGGGTGTTTTGATTAAGTCAGCTATATTGGTTCTGGAAGACGGAACCCAATTCCATGGTCGCGCCATAGGTGCAGAAGGGGCGGCAGTGGGGGAAGTGGTTTTCAATACCTCAATGACCGGATATCAAGAAATTCTCACAGACCCTTCCTATTCCCACCAAATTGTCACTCTTACTTATCCCCACATTGGTAATGTCGGTGTTAACTCAGTTGATAAAGAATCACTAAAAGTACAGGCTCAAGGGCTGGTGATTCGTGATCTACCATTGTTAACCAGTAACTTCCGCTGTGAAGAAACCCTTTCTGATTACCTTAAACGCCATAATATTGTGGCGATAGCAGATATCGACACGCGTAAACTGACTCGTTTGTTAAGAGAAAAAGGTTCACTGAATGGTTGTATTATAGCAGGTAAGCAGATTGATGCTGAGGTTGCGTTGGAAAAGGCCAAAATATTTCCGGGACTGCAAGGAATGGATTTGGCAAAAGAAGTGACAACTGAACAGGCTTACCCGTGGTTACAGGGAAGTTGGACTCTGGCAGACGGATTACCAGAGGAGAAGCAGGAACAGGAGCTGCCTTATCATGTTGTTGCTTATGACTTTGGCGCAAAACGCAATATTTTGCGGATGCTGGTGGATCGTGGCTGCCGTCTGACCGTTGTTCCCGCTCAAACACCAGCTGAAGAGGTACTGAAACTTAATCCAGATGGTATTTTCCTGTCCAATGGACCGGGTGACCCGGCACCTTGTAGCTACGCAATTGAAGCGGTCAAAACTCTCCTTGAGACAGATATTCCGATCTTTGGTATTTGCCTTGGACACCAACTACTAGCACTGGCCAGTGGTGCTGAAACAATGAAAATGAAATTTGGTCATCACGGTGGCAACCATCCGGTAAAAGATCTTGATCGTAATGTTGTGATGATTACTGCACAGAACCACGGTTTTGCTGTAGATGAAAAATCATTGCCGACAAATCTGCGGGTTACCCATAAATCTCTGTTTGATGGCACTTTGCAAGGAATTCATCGAACAGATAAACCTGCATTCAGTTTTCAGGGGCATCCAGAAGCCAGCCCTGGACCACATGAAACGGCACCATTGTTTGATCACTTTATCAAACTGATTGAACAGTATTGCCAGCAAAATCGTCGTCATAACGCCAAGTAATCAGGAGCAAATAAAATGGCAAAACGTACGGATATTGAAAGCATCCTGATCTTGGGTGCTGGCCCAATTGTTATCGGCCAAGCTTGTGAGTTCGACTATTCAGGTGCACAGGCTTGTAAAGCGTTACGGGAAGAAGGTTATCGTGTCATTCTGGTGAACTCAAATCCTGCCACGATTATGACTGATCCGGAAATGGCGGATGCTACTTATATCGAGCCAATTCACTGGGAAGTGGTACGTAAAATCATTGAAAAAGAGCGCCCTGATGCGATCCTGCCAACAATGGGCGGACAAACAGCGCTGAACTGTGCGTTGGAGCTGGAATACCAAGGCGTTCTGAAAGAGTTTGGCGTTACTATGATTGGCGCTACTGCAGATGCGATTGATAAAGCAGAAGATCGTCGTCGTTTCGATATAGCAATGAAAAAGATTGGCTTGGAGACGCCGCGTTCTGGTATCGCACATTCAATGGAAGAAGCTCTGGCAGTTGCCGAAGAAGTCGGTTTTCCTTGTATTATCCGTCCTTCCTTTACTATGGGGGGAAGTGGTGGCGGTATTGCCTATAACCGCGAAGAATTTGAAGAAATTTGTGAGCGTGGTCTAGATCTTTCGCCAACTAAAGAGCTATTAATTGATGAATCTCTGATTGGTTGGAAAGAATATGAAATGGAAGTGGTGCGGGATAAAAATGATAACTGCATCATCGTCTGTTCTATTGAAAACTTCGATGCTATGGGGATTCACACGGGTGATTCCATTACTGTCGCGCCAGCGCAAACGCTGACAGATAAAGAATACCAAATCATGCGTAACGCTTCGATGGCGGTACTGCGTGAAATTGGTGTGGAAACTGGGGGATCTAACGTTCAGTTTGCGGTAAACCCGAAAAATGGTCGTTTGGTTATTATCGAAATGAACCCGCGCGTTTCCCGTTCTTCTGCGCTGGCTTCAAAAGCGACCGGTTTCCCGATTGCGAAAATCGCCGCTAAACTGGCGGTGGGTTATACCCTTGATGAGCTGATGAATGATATCACGGGGGGGCGCACGCCGGCTTCCTTTGAACCTTCTATCGACTACGTGGTGACCAAAATTCCTCGATTCAATTTCGAGAAATTTGCCGGTTCTAATGATCGTCTGACAACCCAAATGAAATCTGTGGGTGAAGTGATGGCGATTGGCCGCACTCAGCAGGAATCTCTGCAAAAAGCATTACGTGGTTTAGAAGTCGGTGCAACTGGCTTTGACCCGAAAGTCGATCTGGATGACCCGGAAGCATTAACCAAAATTCGCAGCGAATTGAAAGATGCTGGTGGTGAGCGTATCTGGTATATCGCTGATGCTTTCCGTGCAGGCATGTCCATTGATGGTGTTTTTAATTTGACGGACATCGACCGCTGGTTCTTGGTGCAGATTGAAGAGTTGGTGCGGTTGGAAGAGCAAGTGGCAGAGCAGGGGATTAACAGTCTAACCGCTGACTTCTTGCGTCATCTGAAACGCAAAGGTTTTGCTGATGCGCGTCTGGCGACATTGGTTGGTGTGGCTGAAAAAGAGATCCGCAAACTGCGCCATAAGTATAATTTGTATCCGGTTTACAAACGCGTTGATACCTGTGCGGCAGAATTTGCGACCGATACCGCATACATGTATTCCACTTATGAAGATGAGTGTGAAGCTAATCCGAATAGCGACAAGCCAAAAATAATGGTATTGGGCGGTGGTCCTAACCGTATCGGACAAGGGATCGAATTCGACTACTGTTGTGTCCATGCATCACTGGCACTGCGTGAAGATGGTTATGAAACCATCATGGTGAACTGTAACCCGGAAACAGTTTCAACGGATTACGATACTTCAGATCGTCTCTATTTTGAACCCGTGACGTTGGAAGATGTGCTTGAAATTGTGCGCGTTGAAGAACCAAAAGGCGTGATTGTCCAGTATGGTGGGCAGACTCCGCTGAAACTGGCTCGTGAATTGGAGATAGCGGGTGTTCCAATTATTGGTACCAGCCCGGATGCGATTGACCGTGCTGAAGATCGTGAACGTTTTCAACAGGCAGTAAATCGCCTTGGTCTGAAACAACCTGAAAATGCCACAGTGACGACGATTGAACGGGCCGTCGAGAAGGGAAATGCTCTGGGTTACCCATTGGTGGTTCGCCCATCTTATGTTCTGGGGGGCCGTGCAATGGAAATCGTATATGATGAAGCTGACCTGCGCCGTTACTTCCAGACTGCGGTAAGTGTGTCCAATGATGCTCCGGTACTGCTTGATCGTTTCTTAGATGATGCTGTGGAAGTGGATGTTGACGCTATCTGTGATGGTGAGCGTGTGCTGATTGGTGGCATTATGGAACATATTGAGCAAGCCGGTGTTCACTCTGGTGACTCAGCTTGCTCACTGCCCGCCTATACATTGAGTCAGGAAATTCAGGATGTCATGCGTCAACAGGTAGAAAAACTGGCGTTTGAGTTGGGTGTCTGTGGCTTGATGAATGTCCAGTTTGCAGTTAAGAAGGACGAAGTTTATCTGATTGAAGTTAACCCTCGTGCTGCTCGTACTGTACCGTTTGTATCTAAAGCGACAGGTTTACCACTAGCGAAAGTTGCTGCTCGTGTGATGGTTGGTCAGTCTCTGGCTGAACAGGGCGCAACTGAGGAAATTATTCCGCCGTACTATTCAGTGAAAGAAGTTGTATTGCCTTTCAACAAATTCCCAGGTGTAGATCCAATTCTTGGCCCTGAAATGCGGTCAACCGGAGAAGTCATGGGTGTTGGTCGTACTTTTGCGGAAGCTTTCTCAAAAGCATTGTTGGGGTGTAATTCCAGAATGCAGCAAAGTGGTAGAGCACTTCTGTCAGTGCGTGAAGGTGATAAAGGTCGGGTTGTGGATTTGGCCGCTAAATTGTTGAAACAGGGTTTTGAACTGGATGCGACTCACGGTACTGCGATTGTTCTGGGTGAAGCAGGTATCAATCCTCGTCTGGTGAATAAAGTTCACGAAGGACGCCCGCATATTCAGGATAGAATTAAAAATGGTGAGTATACCTATATTGTGAACACGACTGCAGGTCGTCAGGCGATTGAGGATTCCAAACTTATTCGTCGTAGTGCATTGCAATATAAAGTGCATTATGACACCACATTGAATGGGGGGTTTGCGACCGCAATGGCACTGAGTGAAGATCCGACAGAGCAAGTCACCTCTGTACAGGAAATGCATGCGGAGCTTAATAGATAGCTCGTATTTTGATTAACTGAAGTTAAGGTGCGCTTTGTTAAGCGCACCTTATTTTACTCGTTCTTACATCACCATGTGCCCACTAATGTTTTTTCCGGAAATCCTTTATTCCCCGTTTTACCTGAGAACAAATAATAATCTTGTCCATTGATAGATACACTCGGCATGCGAGGTGAAGTTTTCGGGTTATCAGGACGCAAAATAAAGCCATTGAAGCCCTTAGAACTTTCATCCATTGTTGTCGGGATCAGAGTATAACGGATGAGAGAATAGCTACCTTTAGGTAAATTAAGCTGGGACAGTTCCTGTCCGATTGCGGGACGAATTGCCTGATAATCAAATATCCGGTCACCAAACGCAGTATCCTTTGATGGCGTTGAAGCCAATACGCAACTGTCGAATTTCGCCATTAATGACGTGCTAATCTGGCATTCATCAATGGCTTTCAGTTGTTTATCCAGTACAAAACCACGTTTAGCGCCACTGTCTTTTACGAAGGTAAAGGCGTATCGCGCCCCGTCTTTTACCAATTTTGCGTCATCAAATGGGAGATTCGCTGGGTTAGGAACAAAGACAACGAAGTGTTCCATGACCAAGCGCTCTGCCTCGTCTTTCGAGTACAGGGATGCAAGAGTCATAATACTCAGTCCCTTAAGGCCACCAGTTACATAGCCCATCGTGCCGTTTATTAGGTACTTTGAAATACCTGCTTCATCCACACTTCCCGGCTTAACTTCTGTTTCTGAAAAATTCACATCAACACCTGCAAGTGAGTATGCGTTTTTCGCAACTGAGTAAGAGGGATTTTTATGCCAGTAAATACCATGGAATTTACTGTACTGAGCTGTTTCGGGAGTTTTGCCCACATTTGTGGCGCAGCCAGTTAGCAAAAGCGCAGCAGTTACAGATGCAAACAGAGATGAGGTATTGAAAAAGTTCATGTTAATTCCTTTTGCTTGGTGAGTAACTGTATTATTTCATAATCATAAAGAAAACTAAGATCCCTTTACGCAGAAAAGATCAAAAAGTCGTTATGCACCCAAACAAAATTCGCGTCTTGTGTCGGCGGAATTCCCCTTTCTAAGGAAAAGATGGATAGTATTAAATGTGATCAGAGATCAGTTTTTTAATTCTGATAATGGGGAATCTATTATATTAAATGCCGTTAAATCGCGATAAGGATGGGAGTATTGTTTCATTAATGATTAATATTAGAAGAGAAAACGTCAGGAAAAATGAGTATTAAGTTGATTAATGCGGTGACCAAAATGACCGTGTTAACCCAATAACAAGAGATAAAATGATATTAAAACCTTTAACAAGATTATCCTTATTAAGAAAATTAACCGAGAGAAAATAACAAAAAGTTTTATTTATAATAATTAAATGATTAAAGAATAAGGGGGTTAATTTGAATTCCATTACCCTATCTTTTACCCTTTCTGGTTTTAAAATTAAAATACCTGAAAAGGAATGGCAAGTAAATCTAAATATTAATTTAAGTAAAATGGAAAAATTAAATGCGGTACAGGAAACGGAAAACTATCAGTTTTATAAAAGCTACTCAATGAAAGTCGTTCATTAGGTGAGTTTTTAATTAAAAAATCGGTCTGTATTAATGGCTGATTTTTAAAATGTACAGAATAATTAAAAACATCTGACTCATTTTCATATTTAATTTCTTTATCTGCTATGCCACCATCAGATTATTTTAAATTTGTTTGACCTACCATGTTCATTTAAAACTGAAAGTACGGGGATATTAAAGGTTTATATAAAATTATCATTTAATACAAATGGTTATGTTTTTCAGTAAAACAGTTAATTGTATTTGATCGAAGGCGATTAATCATTAATAAAGAGTTGAAAAGAAATTATAAAATAATACTATCCGTAAAGGATAATATTAAGATTATTTTTTGCTATCATTTTATGAAGAAAACCATGAAATTATGTAATAAAAGAATAGATAAAACGGTTAATAAGGCAGGATTTAATCTCTGAAAAAGGGTAAGTAAGAATATGAATAGGTTAATCAA